>CAMUPJ010000037.1 GCA_947090725.1 uncultured Clostridia bacterium | reverse complement strand
GGCACGGCCGCTTTTCCGCCTCAGCCGTCATTCCTCTGCCGATACACCGTACTTTTGCGCCGAACCGAAAGTCCCCTGCGGCGGAATGCCCAGGGGACTGATATACGGCGAATTATTCGATTTATTCGATGGGTTCGCTTTGCTCCGATGTATCGGTTGCGGCCTCCGCTTCCGCCGTTTCCGAAACTTCTTCGGGCAAGTCCGCTTGCGAATCGAGAGCCGTATTGTCAACGCTCTGATCCGGAGAATCCTCTTCGGCAAGCAAACGTTCGTGCGTTTCGGACGTTTCGATTTGCGAAAGCGCGTCGGCTTTGGCTTTGCGCAACGCATCGGCAAGTTTGCGGTCTCCCGCCTCTTCCGCTTCGGCGATCGCCGTATCGTAATCGGAAATCTTGCGGATCAAGAAGCGGTTCAAAAGTTCCTGCTTACGCTTTAAGATGACATATCCCGCCACACACACGACGAGTGCGGCAACCGTAGAGACGATCACGTCGCCCATGGTATCGATCAGACCGTAGCCTTGCTTGGGCGGAATGGCCTGCGCAAGATCTTTGGGCGGATCCCAGCGTTGCATATTCATACCGAAGAGCGAATCTGCGGCAAATTCGAAAATTTCCCACAATAGCGCGATGGCAAGCGCAAAACAGAAAGAAAAAAACGCTACGAAAAAAGGATTGAGCTTAAAGGTACTGTTGGAATTGGAATTCAGCAAATTCACGACCGAAAAGCCGCTTGCGGCAATCGCCAATCCGCTGGTCGCGTGCAGAATTTTATCGAACACGGCGCTTGTCGTGTACACGCCCACGATTTCCCCCAGAATGAAATGCGCAAAGATAAAAATAAGAATAAAGATATGCAGTGCGCTTGGCACGTACAGTTTGAATCTGCGCTGTGCGACCGTAGGAATATTATACAACAAAAGCGCAACCGCACACAACACGATATGGTTCAGTTGCGTACTGCGCTTAATGAGCGAATCCACAACGCATAGTTGCACCACAGACGCAATCATAGTACCGAATATCAGAATCTGAAATATCCAATACACGACACGCGTAGCCATTCCCGTAAGTTTATCTACATGAACGGCCTTTTTGTTTTCGTTTTCTTCCTTCGGCTCTCTTTCCATAAAAATCTTCTTACGTATCCGAAACGTACATGAAATTATCTGGCGACAACACCCGCCATGTTGTACAGTTGCACGTCGAACTTTTTCTTCATCTTGCATGCCTTGACGATATCTTCGTCGTACAGCTTGTTATCACGGATTCCCACTACGCGATTGCCTATACCGTGCGCCAAAAGCTGAACGGCATATACCCCCATACTGGTACCCAAATAGCGGTCTTTCATGCTGGGACTTCCGCCGCGTTGCAAATGCCCGAGCACCGTAGAACGGATGCTGAGTCCCGTGCGCTCGGCAATTTGTTTTGCCCATTCGTCGGCGCTGCCCGCCCCTTCGGCGAGCACTACGATACCGCTGTGCTTACCGCGTTGTTTGCTGGCTTCCAACCGCTCGCACACACGGGCGATGTCGATTTTATGCTCCGGCACGATAATGACTTCCGCACCGCCGCCGAGACCGGCATACAGCGCAAGATCGCCGCAGTTGCGCCCCATTACTTCCACGATCGATACTCTGTCGTGGCTGGTCATGGTATCGCGGATTTTGTTGATAGCGTCCAGAATCGTATTGCAAGCGGTATCGAAACCGAGCGTGTAATCGGTATACGCCAAATCGTTGTCAATCGTGCCGGGAATACCCACCGACGGAAATCCGTGCTCGCAAAGCGCTTTGGCGCCCATAAACGAGCCGTCGCCGCCGATCACGATGACGCCTTCCACGCCGTGCGCCCTGAGTTGCTCTACGGCGCGTTGTTGTCCTTCTTCCGTCGTCATTTCGGGACAGCGCGCCGTACGCAAAACCGTGCCGCCGCGTTGAATGATATCCGAAACACTACGCATATTCATCGGCACGAATTTCCCTTCGAGCAGTCCCGCGTACCCTTGCTCGATTCCGTATACTTCCAATCCGGAAAAAATGCCGTACCGCACCACGGCGCGAATGGCCGCATTCATGCCCGGGGCGTCGCCGCCCGACGTCAGAACCGCAATATGTTTCATAAATCCCTCCCTAAAAAAGTATTTCTCTCCTCTCGGGGCTGTTTTTCGTCCATAGATTTTTCGGACGGGCGCACGTCGTTTGCCGCGAAATGCTCCGATAGTATTGTAACAAAAAAATAGGGAAAAAACAACTATTTGTATATGGAAAATCTTATTCTCTTGTGGCCACCTTGACGTTTCCGCTGCCGAGAAGTCCTCGCGTTTCGGTCAGAAGACTGCTTCCGGCGTCCACGCCTATGCCGAGCGGATACAATTTCCCGTCGTCGAGATTCTTGCAGTACGTTTCGTCGCGACCGGGATACGCCAAAAGAATATCCTGCAAATTATCCATCAGCGACGGATCGCTGTGATTGAACGAAAGATAAAAGCAAATCATCTTGGGCGGCTTTTCGGGATTGACGTCTTTCCACGGCTCGATACCGTCCACCCATACCGTCACGCTGTCGTCGCGGTTCTTGATTTTTCCCACAACCGTCACCATCGTGTCCTTTTGGAATACGTTTTTCAGCTTGCGGTACGTAAAACCCGTCATCATGATATCTACCGTTCCGTACAGGTCTTCCAGTTTGCCGATCCCCAATTCTTTTCCCGTTTTGGTGATCTTCTTTTCCGCCTCGATGAGCATACCGCCCAACCGCACTACGGTATCGTCGGGCAAACCGCCCGTTTCCCCGTCCTCCTCCTGCGCCGCACGGATCGTGGACGAATTATGTTCGTACTTGCGCAAATGCGAAGTATATTCCTCCAACGGATGCCCCGTCAGATACACGCCCGCCACTTCTTTTTCCTTGGCCAGTTTGACCGAAAGCGGATATTCCCGCATATCGGGATAATCGAACGAATCGAGTTCGGCGCAATCTTCCGCCATATCGAAAAAGGAAAATTGACCTTTCATGCGCGAAGCCTTATCTTTGTTGACACGATCGATAATGCTCTCGTACACCGCGATATACTGACTGCGCGTCTTTCCGAGACAATCGAACGCCCCGGCATAGATAAGGCTCTCCAGACTGCGCTTGTTGAGTTGCTCGTTTTCGGTACGCTTGACAAACTGCACAAAGTCGGTAAAGTCGCCTCCCTTTTCCCGCTCGGCGATGATCCCTTCGATAGCGCTCTTGCCTACGTTTTTGATAGCGGCCAGTCCGATACGCACCGCGCCGTTTTCCACCGTGAAGTCGGCAAACGACTTATTGATAGACGGCGGCAATACCACCACGTCGTGCTCTTTGAGGTAACTCAGGTAGTTGCGAATTTCATCGATACTGGTAATGCGGTTGTTCAGCACCGCCGTAATGTATTCCACCGGATAGTAGCACTTGAGGTATGCCGTCTGATATGTGACGTACGCATACGCCGCGGCGTGCGACTTATTGAACGCATACGAAGCGAAGGCAATCATGTCGTCGTATATCTTATTGGCTACGGCTTCGGGAACGCCGTTTTTGATACACCCGGGAATCACTACACCGTGGTCCACGGTACCGTGTACGAACACTTCCCGTTCTTTCTCCATGGCGTCCACTTTCTTTTTGCTCATCATGCGGCGCACGTTGTCGGCGCGCCCCAGCGTATAGCCGCCCAAGGCCTGTACCATTTGCATAACCTGCTCCTGGTACACCATGATTCCGTAGCTGACTTCGAGAATGGGTTTGCACAGCGGATGATCGTATTTGATCTTGTCGGGATTCTTTTTGTTGTGCACGTATTCGCCGATTTTATCCATCGGGCCGGGACGGTACAGAGAAATTCCGGCAATGATATCTTCCAAGCTGCTCGGTTTGAGGTCCCGCATGAACTTTTTGATACCCTCGCCTTCCAACTGAAACACGGCATGCGTATCGCCGTCGCCGATCAGTTTGAAAACCCCCTCGTCGTTGTAGTCCATATCGTAAAAGTCGAGCGTTACGCCTTTCGTCACTTTAATGATATCGACGGCTTTTTTAATATCGGTCAGGGTGCGCAACCCCAAAAAGTCCATCTTGAGAAGTCCCAACTCCTCGCACTCGATCATATTGAACTCGGTGGTGATATTGCCGTCGCTCGTCTTGGCCATCGGCACGTGGTCGGAAATGGGATCGCGGCATATGATGACGCCCGCCGCATGCATACCCGTTTGCCGCGGCATCCCTTCGATCTTCATCGCCATGTCGAGAATCGCCCGCGCCATGTCGCTGTTGTCGTACATTTCGCGCAATTCGCCGATCGTGGGATTTGGCTCGTTCTTTTTCCATTCCTGCAAGCCGAGGATATGCGGCAAATGCTTCTTGCCCATCATGGCGGGAATCAGCTTGGTGATTTTCTCCACTTCGGAGTACGGATAATTGTAGACCCGCCCCACGTCTTTTACCGCCGCTTTCGCCGCCATCGTGCCGAAGGTAACGATCTGCGACACGTTGGGCGCGCCGTACTTCTCCGTTACGTACTGAATCACAAGTTCGCGCTTATCCACGCAAAAGTCGATATCGAAGTCGGGATTGGACACACGCTCGGCATTCAGGAACCGTTCGAAAATCAACTGATACTTCAGCGGATCCACTTTGGTAATACCGATGGCGTACGCCACAATACTGCCCGCGCCGCTCCCGCGTCCCGGTCCCACCGGAACGTCGTGCGTTTCCGACCAGTGAATAAAGTCCCATACAATGAGGAAATAGTCTACGAACCCGAGCTTACGAATGACGCCCAACTCGTATTCGGCGCGTTTTTCGATCTCTTCGGTAATAGTTCTGTACTTGCGTTGCAACCCGTCAAACGTCAATTTGTGCAAAAATTCAAACGGCTCGCTGCCGTCCTGCGGCACGTACGACGGCATAAGCGGCTCTTTGCGGAAATAATAACACCCGTCGCACTTATCCGCGATTTCCCGCGTAACCTCCAGGCTCTCGGGCAACGACGGAAAAAGCGAGAGCATCTCGTCATAACTCTTAAGATAAAACTCTTTGGTGGGGAAATATCCGTCGTCGGTAATCCCTTCCGCGGAAATCCCGTCTTGCCGCAAATCGTCCTCGCCCACCACCATGGTCGTGCGGAAGGAAATGCACTGCAACACTTTCTGCATGGTGGCGTCTTCCTTGCGCAGATAGTGCACGTCGTTGGTCGCCACGATTTTTATGCCGTTTTCCCGTGCAATCCGCACCAGTTGCGGCAATACGACCTTTTGGTCGCGGATGTTGTGATCCTGAATTTCGATATAAAAATCCTCGCCGAACAGTCGCTTGAACTCTTTGACGTAACCGTCCGCTTTGGCATAATCGCCGGCAAGCAAAGCCTGCGGTATAACGCCGGCAATACAGGCCGAAAGACAGATAAGCCCCTCCGTGTGCATGCGCAACAAATGCATATCGATACGCGGCTTATAGTACAATCCCTCGGTATACGCCTGCGACACCAGCTTGACGAGATTCTTATACCCCACTTCGTTTTTGGCCAACAGAATCAGGTGGTTGTACTTGGGCATCTTGCCGCCCTGCGTCGTCTTTACGTGCATATCTTCGCACATATACAACTCGCACCCTATGATCGGCTTGACCTTATACGGCCGTTTCTCCGCCATGAATTCGTAGAAATCGGCCTTGGGATCGGTATGCCGCACCGCCGCTTTCACAAACTCCAATGCGCCGTACATATTGCCGTGGTCGGTGATCGCCACCGCCGGCATGTGCATATCGTCGCATGCGCCGAAAAGCTTGCCGATGCGCGTCGCGCCGTCCAGCAAGCTGTATTCGGTATGTACGTGCAAATGCACGAATTCTTTTTGCGGCGTCTGTTCCGTTTGTCGTATTTCCTTCCCGTCGTTCATTCTGCCCGTTCCTTGCCGTATTTTCGCGTTTGCTAATTCTGCGCGCCGAGAATCTTAACGGCGTTCTCCAGCGCTTCTTCCTGATCGTCGCCTTTGGCAATCACGGTGACGGTATTGCCCGGCTTGAGCATCATGCTGATTACTCCCATCAGGCTCTTGGCGTTAATCTTTTTGGTTCCCATCTCCAGCGTAATTTCACTGTCGTACCGCATGCAACGCCCCACCAGCTTGTGCGCGTCGTCCTGCGTAAATTCCTTGCGGACCACCGTCTCTCTGAATATCATTTTCCCTGTTCTCCTTTATTCTTGTCGTAGATTTCCTGCAAACGCCGCAAACGGTTCTTAACACCGCTCTTGCTGACGCCCAGTACGGCCGCCAATTGTTCGTAACTCATCTCGGGATGATCCAGCCTTGCCCGTGCCGTTTCGCAAAGCGCCGCCGACAAACTCTGCAAATCCAATTCGCGCAGGTACGCGCATTGCTTGAGCGACGTATCCACCTGCTTATCGATATTGTGCAAATCGCAGTTTTGCTGACGGTTTATATTCCCGTTCATCTGCCGTTCCACCACCACCGAATTGAAGCGCAGTACCGCCTTCCCCGCGCCCATCAGCGCAAGACAGTCGCTGATCTGCTGGCTGTCTTTGCCGTAAACCACCATGCGGTCTTTGCGCTCCGTACACCGCGCGGCGATTCCGAACTGCGCCAAAAGCGCCACGAAATCTTCGGCGATGCTCTTGCGGGAAAAGGAAAATTCCAAATGATATTTGGCGATGCTCAGACTCCCCGAACCGAGATATGCTCCCCGCACGTATGCCGCCGCGGCGCCCGTATCTTCCGTCCATTCGGTAGCAATACGTTCGCACACGGTAATCGTTTCGCCGTCCGCCGCCAGAACTTTACAGCTTTTGAGAAGCGGCAGTGCGTTTTCCACTACGATGGTTCGGTTGTGTCCGTCGCTCTCCACTCGGCATTGCCGCCCGCCGAGACTCTCCGACGCCGCGCGGACGGCCGCCGCCAAAGCGGTGTTGCGTGTAGAAAGCGTCACCGCGATATTCTCGCCGTGAATCAGCAGCGATCCCGCCGTTACGAACAGCGCCGACAAAAAAGCCGCCTTTTCTCTGCGCGTGTGCAACGGTTTTTCGGCAATTTCCGCCTTGCTGTCGCTACACAAATTCCGTTCGGTATCCGTCGGCTTATCCGCGTGCATCTTCTCTCCTCATGCGCTTAAACGTCGGCAGTCGATTGTAATTTGCGATGGATTCTTTGGGAATCCCCACGCGTTCGGCCGTCGCCAGTGCCGTGCGCACGTCGCCCACGTCGCGCGGACGGTGCGCGTCGCTGTCCAGTATAAATGCGCACCCTTCTTCCGCCGCCGCGGCAAGCTCGTCGTCGGAGATGAGAATCCGCTTGCCGTTCAGCTCGAAGTACGTGCCGAAGTGCTTGCAGGCACGCGCCACTTCGCGGATATCGCACTTGCAGAAATTCCCCGGATGCGAGAGAATATCGATCTCGTTATGCTCCAAGGCTTTGATGTACGCTTCGGTATTGCGCACGCGTACTTTGGCCGAAGAAGCCCCCAGATTATTGGGCAAAAAATAGGTAAGCGGAGCGGCAAACGAAGAGGTCGCCACAAACTTATGATAGCCGCACACAATGATGTCGAGACAAGGCTTGTCCGACTCCCGCACGTCGATATGCCCGCGCGTGTCGAGAATATTCGCCTCCACCCCGAGCAATGCCCGCACTTGCGGATATTTGACGGCAAGCATGGTAAGTTCCGCCCGCATACGCCCGATTTTCCGACGCCGCACGCCGTACGTCACGTGATTGAATCCGTGATCGGTAATCGCCACTTCCTTCAATCCGCGACGGATTGCGCACAGTACGTTGTGCTCGATACTGCCCTTGCCGTGACTGTATACGGTATGCGTATGATAATCGCCCATTAGCGCCATTGTCAGTAAAAGTCTCCCAATAATTGTATTTCCCGTTCCAACCGCACGCCGAACTTCTCGTATACCGCCGCTTGGACTACGTTCATCAGATACAGTATGTCTGCGCTCGTAGCGCCGCCGCGATTGACGATAAAGTTGGCATGTTTGACGGAAACCTGCGCGCCGCCCGATTCCTTGCCTTTGCATTTGGCCGATTCGATCAGTACCGCCGCAGGCGTCGTGCCCACTGCCTTGAATACGCTTCCCGCACTGGCGCCGAGCGGTTGCGACGCCCGCCGCCGCCCGAGGTTGTACTGGCTCGCCGCGCGGATCTCTTCGAAGTCCCCTTCCGGCGCACGGAGCACCAAGGATAATACCGTACCCCGAATCGTACTGAAACGGTATCCGAACCCGCACTCTTGCGCGGTCAGCGTCCGGATGCACCCTTCCGAATAAACGGTCACCGACTCCACCACGTCGGCCATACAGCCGCCGAATGCGCCTGCGTTGCCCACCACGGCGCCGCCCAGCGTTCCGGGAAGTCCGTACGCCCATTCGAGTCCCGTCCGCCCCACGTCGGCATACTCCCGCGCCAAAAGCGAAAGCAATACGCCGCTGTCGCACCGACAAACCGCACCGTCGAAAACACGCATACTCGAGCGGTTGACGACAATATCTCCGTCGTATCCTTTGTCGCCCACCAGCACGTTGCTGCCGCGACCCAGAATACGCACGCCCGCCTGAGCGGCTTCCTGCAAATCGGCCGCATCGTAAGCAAACGCAAGTCGTCTTGCCCGGCCGCCCGTAAGAAAAGTGCAATACCGCCCGAGCGGAGCGCCCGACAAATAATTCAACATATCTATTTTACTCCATACGGCGATTTTTTTCAAGTCTTTTGGCGGAAAAACTCGTATATATTATCTATGCCGTTCCGTTAGCGGACGTTCCCGCGCCGGGCGGAGAAAATGGATTTTTTTACCGTCTTTACGATTGCCTTTTGTTTCCCGATTTGGTATAATACGGGTATGTTGATGTACGAAGCACGCCTTACCGCACTCAGTGCGGCCACCAATCTGTCTACGGAAAGCGCGCCTTTGCCGCAAAAACTGATTCAGTCGGCGGTGCGCTACCTTCTGCATGAAATCGACAAATCCGTATTTGTACAGCGGTGCGCCGATTTCCCGTTGTACGCGCAACTGATATTCTACAGCGAGCAAAAGCAGGAGGACTGTTCGCTCGAAAGTTTCTGCGCCACACATAAATCTCTGTATGCGCCGCAGGAAAATGCGGGCGAAATCCGCACCGAAGAACTTATGCTCCCCGGCGGCAGTTGCACCGCACCCAAACTCCTGCGCGGATCTCTCAAGAGCGTACTGTCCAAAATGGCGCAGATGCAAGGCAATCCTCAGGTAAGCAAAGCGGATTTTGCCGCCACTTTGTGTTGCTATCTGCGCGAACTGATTATTCTTTCCCCCTTCGCCTATGGTAACGGAGTGGCACGCCGTGCGTTTTTGCAGGCGTTCTGCCGCAGTCGCGGCTTTTCGCTCACGTATACCGCCGCCGGCAAGAAAGAAATCACGGCGGCCGAAACCGCAGCTTTCGCTTCCGACGAAACGGGACCTATGTTTTCCGTGCTGATCAAATGTCTCAGTTATATGCACGACGATACGGCCGCCCCGCCGCGCAAAACAACGCCTGTGACGCGCGAGCACGGCAGTCGCCTTCCCTCCCGCCCGCGTCGCGAACTGCCGCAACGCGTTCCTCCCGCCGTAACGGCGCAAGAGACGGCGGTACAGGATGCCGTTCGCGAACTTCGCGAGGTGCAAAAAACACTCGATACCATGAGCGCCCGCGTGGGCGAAATCCTTTCTTCTTTGCAAAACAAACAGTAAATCGCAAAGCCCGCCGTTCCTTTCGGGATCCGACGGGCTTACTTTTTGCCTGCAAATTGTCTTTATCCGTCACATTGTGTCGGTATCTGTCGAACGTAACAAAGTACTCGCACTTTTCGCGCAAATTGTCGAAAAGCGCACAGTACCCGCCCTTTTCGACCGTTTGCGACACAAAAAGCCGTTACGCTCAGAATTCCAGGAAGAGATTCGTTTCGTCGTGAATATCGGGATTTTTCATGCGACTGTTGAGTTCGGCCAACGTATCGTGCCCCATACTCTTCAAACGATAATTCCTTGCCGCCGCTTCCAATATGATCGCCAGATTTCGCCCCGGCTTTACCGGAACGGTATGCATGGGAAGTTCCACTTCCAACAAATTGAATACTTCGGTATTGCCCAACCGATCGTATTCCTTCTCTTCGTCCCACATTTCCAGCTTGACGACGAGGTCGATGGTCTTGGTGAGTCGTACGGCGCCCGCACCGTACATTTGCCGCACGTCGATAATCCCGATACCGCGCAGTTCCATGAAATAGCGTATCACCGCAGGCGCGGCGCCCACCAAACGGTCGGATACGCGCTTGATGCACACGGCGTCGTCGGCCACCAAACGGTGTCCGCGCTGAATAAGCTCGAGAGCGGTTTCCGACTTACCCACGCTCGACTTGCCGATCATCAGCACCCCCACGCCGTACAGATCCATCAGTACGCCGTGAATGGTCTGTGTGGGCGCAAGCAACCTGTTGAGAAAAATACTGAGTTCGTTCATCACCGTCGTGGTGCGCAACTTACTGCGCAGTACCACACGGTTATACTTGCGGGCGGCATTCATGAGTTCGTCGCACGGCTCGAGTACGGTAGACACCACGAGGCAAGGAAAATCGTAACTGCACAGCCGTTCGCAGGCCTTTTGTCTCGCTTCGTCCGACATACCGCGCAAGTACGCCATCTCCTGCTCGCCCACGACTTGCACGCGCTCATAGCCGAAATGCTCGAAATAGCCGGCAAACTGCAACCCCGGGCGGTTGATGTTAAACGTGGAAATATGCATGGTCTCGCGATCTCCTTTGTGCAAGACCTCCAATCCGAGTTGCTGACAAAAATCGTCTATCTTGACGTCGGTTTCATTTTCCTCCAGCTCTCTGTGCGAAACCTTTGTCATCTTTTTGATCTTTTCCATATACCTCTCCCCTTACTTTTTTGTTAAAAAGTAAGCAAAAAACTTTTCTCGGTGTTGCATGAAAACAATGCAGTCTATCGTCGCATCCCTTTCTCTTGTTTCGTTTTATAGCGCTTTTCCGATTTTCCGCTTTCCGTAAAACAACATACAAAAATACACTTTGAGCGCCCCCGAAGTCATTGCGAAAAGCCTCGAATATCCCATGTCATCACAAGGAGCGTCGCGACGAAGCAATCTCCGTCAAAAGCCTCCGCTTTTTTACAATTCTCCGCGCACGATTTTTTCCAGCACAATCGCCACACCGTCACAGTCGCAATCCTCGGTCACAATGTCTGCCGACCGTTTGGCCGCGGGAACCGCGTTGCCCATTGCCACGCCCAAGCCGGCCGCCTCGAGCATTTCCACGTCGTTGAGTTCGTCGCCGAACGCCGCGCTGCGCCGCAGATCGATACCGAACCGCTCGCACGTCAACCGCAATCCGTTGCCTTTCCCCGCCTCGGCCGATACCGCTTCGATCAGCATGGCGTGCGACGCAAACACTTTGGCGCCCGCAATGCCTTCCATCTGCCGCAAAATTCTTTCGCGATCGGCAGGATCGATAATGCACAACACCTTGAGGATGGGTTGCGCGGCAATCGCCGCCGCCACACTCACTTTGCCCACCGTAACGGGCATCATACGATTGATTCGGAAATACTCTTCGTTGCTCTCGTTGACTTCCGGCGCATAAATCTCGTCGGCGGTATAAAACTGCGCCATAAGTCCCAGATCTTCGGCCCTACGCAAAAACTCCACCGCCGCCGCACGCTCCAACGGAATTTCGGCAATCGTTTTGCCGCTTTTACTGTCGCGCGACAGAGCGCCCTGACAGCTCATCACGGGAAAATTTCCGCAAAGTCCGACTTCTCCCAGTCGCTGTACGATAGATGCGTACGACCGCCCCGTCGAAATCCCGAATACGCCGCCCGCCGCCACAAAGTCGCCGATTGCCTTTACCGTTCGCGGCGATACGGTATCGTCCCACCGTAAGAGCGTTCCGTCGAAATCACTGAGTACCAAATCGTAATGCATGGCTAAATTATACAATGTTTGATGCGCGTTGTCAACGGCCTGCCGCCGCCTCCACCTGCATTTGTTCCGAAAATTTCCGCTTTCTCCGATCGGCGGATTCTACAAAAATATCTTATCTTCTATAGTCTCTTCTATTGTCTATCGTACAAAAATTTCGGTTGCCGCCCGCGGCGGTTGTATAATACAATAAAAGTCGGCGGGTTTTCCGTTCAACCTACCGACTTTATCCTACTACTTTACGGCTGTTTATATGTTGCTCTCCGCAATCATTCGGGTTTTGTTTCCAGTTTCAGATCGTAGTCGCCCAACTTCTTCACCCGAAAGCCGTTCTTTTTGTATTCTTTGTAATCAAACGCTTCCAACTCGTCAATCGCCAACTTATGAAACTCGTAGAAATTGTGCCACCACTCGTACCCGCTGCCGAGTTCCGCGTTTAAGTATGCGTCGGCTATATCGCATCCCATCGCCGGCGCTACGTAGAAGGCCCCCATCGCCAACACGTTGACTCCGTTCCCCGTGATTGCTCTAAGCGCTGCCGGCACGCTTTCCACCACGCCCGCATGTACGTGCGGACACTTGCTTGCCGCTATGTGTATCCCCATGCCCGTGCCGCAGAACAACAATGCGCGCTCGTATTCCCCTTCCGATATCTTCGCGCCCACTCTCAGTCCCACTCGGTGAAACATATTGTCCGTATCGCTTGAATCGCTCTCCTTTTTCACGCCGAGATCTTCTATCTTCCACCCTTTGTTGCGCAAATGCGCACATACCGCTTCTTTGAGCGGAAATCCTGCGAAATCCGCTCCCACTACCAAATATCTGTCTTTTACCGTTTTCATCTTCGTCGTCTCCTTTTTTTGTTTTTATGCCACCGTCGAGCTGACGTAACGTCCTTGGTTATCCATGATACGCACGTAATAATGCTTGTAGCTCTCGTCCGAATCGAATATAATATCGTTCCCCACGATGTTCGCGTCTACCGATTCCCACGTCGTAGTACTGTTGAGCACGTCGGACAGCGTGTAATAAAGTTGTGCTTTAGCAATCGTAACGCCTTTGGGCAGCGTAGCGTGTACATAGCCGTCTGTGGGATCGCCGCTCAGACGCACAAGCGCATTCGTCCCGTAAAATACTTCGTCGGCAAAAGCAAATACCTCTCGCACCTTTGCGCCTTGATAATGTCCGTGCGCAAGGTTAGGCAAAAACGACACTCCGCCCGCACGGCACGCCTTTACGCTACGCGTAATGCAATCCGGCGCAAAAAACGTATCGCTTATGTTGTTGACGAATAAAAACGGCGTTCTGCTTGCCTGCAACGGCGCCAAATCGTCCCAAAGCGGCACCGACGCCGGGTATCCGTTCACATACGTGCCGAACTCTCCCGCACCCAAACTGTTGGAAAGACATCCGTATACGGGTGCGGCGAACGAATATCTGTCGTCATATCCCGCCGCCATACACGTCAGAAATCCGCCGTACGACGCACCCGTTATGCCCAATTTTGTCGCGTCTACTTCCGCAAAGCTCGAAATAAAACTTGCCGACGCTATTACGGATGCCAAAGCATGATACACCCACTGTTCTCCCACCGGCAACTCGGCGTCGGAAAAAGAGCTGTTGTGCGGTCCGTGCGGATAAATACTCTCTTGCAATCTATCCCATTCGGGATTCATGGTGGTACACGTTGCCGTGGGCATTCTCCCCTCGGTATCCATGGCGATAGCGGCATACCCGCGCTCCACCCACATTTGCACCCAATCGGCGAACGCGGTGCCCGTAGCGCCGTGCACAAGTACGACGGCGGGCACTTTATTCGCCGCGTTTGCCGTCTCGGGAATTCCCACATAAACGAATACTTTGGTGTTTTGCACCGAATCTATAAAATACGCTTTGACTTCGTCACGGTCAAGTGCGGCGTAACGCTCGCTCTTCGGCGTTTCCCAAAGCGAATCGGGAAACACAAT
>CAMUPJ010000036.1 GCA_947090725.1 uncultured Clostridia bacterium | reverse complement strand
GCTACAAATCACGCCGATATGTTGATGTTCTCCATCGAGAAGTTCCTTAAAGACAACGGTTCCGCGATTGCGCCGTCCGACAAAGAGGAATTGGAGAAAGAAATGGCGAATGTGCGCGAGGTAGTCAAGACCGACGAACTTGATGCAATTACCGATGCAGTCGACAGTTTGCAAAAACTGAGCAACGATATCTTTACCAAGCTTTACGAGAGCGGTGCTGCGACCGAGGCCGAAGCAAATCCCGCGGGCGACGACGTTGTTGTAGAAGATGCGGAAGTAGTGGACGACAACAACTAATCAAACGTGTAGCGGATTTCTTTCGGGAAATTCGAGAGGATAGGAATGGCAAAATCTTATTATGAAATTTTGGGCATATCCAAAACGGCTTCCGACACCGAAATTAAGTCGGCGTACCGGAAGTTGGCCAAAAAGTATCACCCGGACTTAAACCCGGGTGATAAAGTTGCGGCCGATATGTTCAAAGACGTGAATGAAGCGTATGAAGTGCTGAGCGATCCGCAAAAGCGGGCGGCATACGATAAGCCCGGCGGATCTACGGGAGGCGGAAGTTCCCGTTCCGGAGGCGGAAGCGACTTCGGCGGAGCATCGTTCTTCGACGACTTTGTCAACATGTTCAACGGGCAGGGCAAAGAATCGGGAGGTTCCTCCAGCGGCGGCGATATTTCGCTCAATGTGACGCTTACTTTCGAAGAAGCTGCGTTCGGCGTCGCGAAAGATATTACAGTAAATCGTTTCGAATCCTGTTCGGCGTGCAGAGGCACGGGTGCGAAGGGCGGCACGCAGTACGTAAAATGTAATAATTGCGGCGGGACCGGTAAGGTGCGTTTTGCGCAGGAAACGCCGTTTGGCAGAGTTGTCAGCATGAAAGCGTGTAATGTTTGCGGCGGCTCGGGAAAAATCGTAAAAGAACCTTGCCCTACGTGCGGCGGCCGTGGCCTTTTGCGGAAGAATACGACACTTCGGATCACATTCCCTGCGGGAATCGAGCCTAACCAAATCATGACTGTGCCCGGAGAAGGCGAGAGAAGCCGTAGCGGCGCCAAAGCGGGTAATTTGGTGTTGATGGTCAATGTTATGCCGCACAAATATTTCAAGCGCAAAGGGCTTGATTTGGCGATAGAGGTACCCATTACGTTTACGCAAGCGCTGTTGGGCGATAAAATCATGGTGCCCACCCTCAAAGGAGCAAAAGTTGCGTTTCCGTTGCCGGAAGGCACACAGAGCGGTACGACGTTTAAGCTCAAAGGACACGGCATTGAGAATTCCAAAAAAGGTATGACGGGCGACTTGCTCGTAACTATCGATATCGAATTGCCGAAAAATCTGACGAAAGAGCAAAAAAGCAAAATCAAAGAATTGCATGAATCGTTCAAGCCCGAACAGTACGAAGTATCGAGAGAATTTTTTAAGAAATAGAGATCGGTGGCAAAAAGTTCCTATTATCGGGAACTTTTTGTATGTAGGGCGAAATATGCAGAGCACAAGGAGTATGTATCGATGAAATATTATAAGGCCACCGTCACGACGACAAGCGATTTTGCGGACACTTTGTCTGTCATACTAATCGATTTCGGGAGTAGCGGGGCAAATGTTGCGGACGGTGAAGATATTCGGCGCGTGCTTGCGGAACACAATTGGGATTATGCCGATGAATCGTTGTTGAGCAAAATCGATCCCCATGCATATGTGAGCGGTTATTATCCCGAAGATTTCGATTTTGCGCCGCTTGCCGAGCGTCTGAACGTTTTGCGTTCCGAAGGCGATCCGAGCGTGGGGTCATTGGAGTTGCATTTGCAACTTATTGACTCCGCCGATTACGAAAACGAATGGAAGAAGTATTACGCGCCCATCGAATTGGACAGCCTTGTTATCGTGCCCGAGTGGTTGGATTGCGACAGTAAAAAATTGCAGGTGCGCATTGATCCGGGAATGGCGTTCGGTACGGGCAGTCACGAGACGACGAAATTGTGTCTCGGCTTTTTGGAACATATTTCCTTGGCGGGTAAGAGAGTTGCCGATGTGGGGTGCGGCAGCGGAATCTTGGGTGCCGCCGCGCTTAAGTTGGGTGCGGCGCAGTGTTTCTTGGCTGATATAGATGCACAGGCGGTAGAAGCGGCTAAACGCAATTGCGCGCTGAACGGCGTGATGGAACGCGCGGAAATCATACAGGGCACTTTGCCGGTAAAAACCGAGGAGAAGTTTGCCGTCATTGTGGCCAATATTACGGCAGACGTGTTGATCGGGTTGTGTGAATCGTTTTTCGGTGCGCTCGAATCGGATGGGTACGTCGTAATGAGCGGAATTATCCATTCCCGTGTCGAAGACGTTAAAGCGGCATATTTGCGGCATTTCGCGTTGACCGAGCAAAAAGTCGACGGGGAATGGGTGGGATTTCTCTGGCAAAGAAAGGAGTCGCGATGAGAAGGTTCTTTGTGGATAGTGTCTCGACTGCGCCCATTTTGCGGGACGACGCACATAAGCATTTATCGGTTGTTTTGCGTGCAAAGCCGGGCGAGAAGGTGATTCTTTGTCCGGGGGACGGGAAAGATTATGTCTGCCGTATCGAAGAAATTCGGCGCACGGAGACGGTGTTGTCATTGCTCCGAGTGCTGGAGAGTAAAACGGAGCCGACGGTATCGGTAACGCTGTTTTCGTCCGTTATGAAAGGCGATAAGAACGATTGGGTTGTGCAAAAAGCCGTGGAGCTCGGGGTGCACGAGATATATCCGTTACATACGCGGTATGTGCAGAATCATAACGGAGTAAAAACGGAACGTCTGAACAGAATTTCTTTGGAAGCGTCCCAGCAGTGCGGAAGAAGTATGCGCGTTACGGTGCATGACGCGATTACATTTGCCGAGATAAAGGAAATTCTGTCGTCCTTTGATTTGGTGGTGTTTCCCTACGAAAAAGCAGAAAAGCCCACACTGCAAACTTTTCTGCGCGAAAATAGCCGCGAAGTGCACCGTGTGGCGATTATTGTCGGAAGTGAAGGCGGTTTTTCCGAAGAGGAAGCCGAACTTCTCGTCTCTTGCGGGGTGACGCCCGTAACGCTCGGTAAACGCATATTGCGTGCGGAGACGGCGAATATTGCCGTATTATCGGCGGTAATGTACGAAATGGAGCAGTGGCAATGAAAGCAGTCGTATTTTCTTTGGGATGCAAAGTCAATCAATGCGAGGGGCAGTCGATGATTTCGGCGCTTCGGGAACAGGGTATTTGTGCGAGCGATAAACTGGGACCTGCCGATTTCTATATCATCAATACTTGCTCGGTTACCGCAGAATCGGATCGGAAGTCCCGTCAGGCAGTGGCGCGGGTGTTAAAGTGTAATCCCCAAGCGAACGTTTATATTTGCGGTTGCAGCAGTCAGAACGATCCTGCGGCGTTCACTTCCAAGCAAAATGTGCGCATTGTGTCGGGCACCGGCAAAAAGGCGGCATGGATTCCCGAAATTCTGGCGGATTTGTCTTTGCAAGGGCATGCCGGTCGTTGTATTGTGGAAGAGCCCGCTACGCAGTACGAAGACGGCGCTTTGCCCGAACATACCAAAACGCGCAGTTACATAAAGATTCAGGACGGATGTAATAATTTCTGCTCCTATTGCATTGTGCCGTATTTGCGCGGTCGGAGCAGAAGTCGAAGTATTGCAAATATTGTTGCGGAAGCGGAGCAGGCGGCAAAGTTTACCAGAGAAATCGTATTGACGGGTATTGATATTTCCGCTTACGGACAGGATATCGGAGAAAGCTTGGCATCGTTGGTGACGCAACTGGGAAAAATTCCCGTACGCAAGCGGCTCAGTTCGTTGGAATGTACGGCGGTAAACGATGAATTGTTGCAAGCGTTGCAGGACGGTGGTTTTTGCGATCATTTTCATCTGCCGTTGCAGAGCGGCAGCGAGAGTGTGCTTCGGCGCATGAATCGGAAATACACACCGGAATTTTATCTTTCGCAAGTACAACGAATACGCAGAATTTTCCCGCACGCCGGAATTACCGCCGATGTGATCACGGGTTTCGGCGGAGAAACGGAAGAAGAATTTCTTCAGACCGAACAGTTTGTGCAGCAGGTTCGTTTTTCCGATATGCATGTGTTTCCGTACAGTGAGCGCAAAGGAACTGCCGCATACGGCTTACCGCAGATTGATAAATCGATACGACAAGCGAGAGCGGGGCGGTTGATCGGGATTGCGGAACAAATGCGAGCGGAATTTTGCGAAAGCCGTCTGGGATCGGTAGCGCAGGTATATGCCGAAACAGAGGAAGACGGGCGAAGCGTGGGATACACGTCCAACTATATCAAGGTATATTCCGATTTGCCCGTGGGAGAACTCGGCACGGTAAAGTTGGAAAAAATTTATAAAGAAGGAGTACAAGGAATACGCTATGAAAAATAATTGTGTGTTTTGCGCGATCGAAGCGGGAGAGATCCCTTCGGAGCGCTACTACGAAGATGAGCGGATGATTATCATCAAGGATATCGAGCCGAAAGCAAAGTTGCATTATCTGGCGATCCCCAAGCGTCACTACAAATTGCTTGACGAGATGACGGAAGCAGACCGTGAAGATCTCGGCAAAATCCTGCAAACGATTGCGGCGGAAGCCGAAAAACTCGGGCTCGGTGGCGGATATCGGCTGGTAATCAATCAGGGCGACGATGCGGGACAGACGGTATTTCATTTGCACATTCACATTTTGGGTGGGCAAAAAATGGAATTCGAACAATTATAATGGGAAAAACATTGCAAAACGATTGACAAGCGCGCCTGTCTTTGGGTATAATTTACAGGAAAATAAACGTTCTATGAGCAAAGGTGGTGTAAATAGATGTCCGTTATCAAAGTTGGTGAAAACGAATCGCTGGACAGCGCGTTGAAGCGGTTTAAGCGTAAGTGCCAAAAGGATAACATTATGGGCGATATGCGGCGGAAAGAACATTACGAAAAGCCGTCGGTTCGCAGAAAGAAAAAATCGGAAGCCGCTCGTAAACGCGGTTCCAAAGGCTGAAAACGGAAAACGAAATGCAAGCAATTGTGTTTCGTTTTTTTATTGCCGATTTTGCCCTATGACGCAATCGCTACGGCATGCATAAGATTGTGACGAAGTTTGACGTGTTTTGTCGAATGGGGTGCAGTTGTTTTGTCCCGTGTTATAATGAATTTACAAAAATATGCGGGAGGATAAAAATGGCGGAGAAAGAGTATAGTGAACTGAAAAAGCGCGCGCTCCTGGCCAAACAAAGGCTGAAAATGGGGTATTGGCAGCGACTTTGCGAAGAAAAACAAAAGGCTCTGGAATCGATGTCCGACAACGGAAACGTGCGTGCCGTATGCGAGCTTACACAGGAAAAAGTACGGCGAGACGAACATAAGGCATTGTGCGCCGAAAAAGCGGATGAAGAAGAACTGTTTTATCGCAAGGTCTGTTCGATTTTGGAAACGGACGAAAATACGCTCAATCCCATCGGACAACTGATCGACAAAGGAGAATTCGACCGTTTGGACGAAAACAATCGGCAACGGTATATTCTGCGTCTTTCGCAAAAATTCCGTGAGATGCGTGAGCGGTACTATCGGGAGCGCACCGGCAAAAGCGGTTGACTTTATCGTGTCGATATGGTAAAATTTTTTGGTATTGTCAAGGAGAATTTTACCGATATTTATGCATGCGATTTTGGAAGAATTGAACGAAGAGCAACGTCAGCCCGTGCTCGATACCGAAGGGGCGGTTTTGGTTACGGCGGGTGCCGGAAGCGGCAAAACCCGCCTTTTAACACATCGGATTGCTTATTTGGTGACCGAAAAACAAGTGGCGCCGTATCATATCCTGGCCATTACTTTCACCAACAAGGCGGCGGGCGAAATGCGGGAACGGCTGGAGTATATGTTGCCCGAAGCGGCCGAAGGAATGTTGATATCCACATTTCATTCGATGTGCGTGCGAATATTGCGTCGTTTTATCGACCGCATCGGATACAATAAGAATTTTTCCATTTACGGAGAAGATGAAAAGGAACGAATCGTAAAAAATATCATTAAAGCCAAAGAATACGAAGAGGATGATTTGGCCAAAAAAGCCGTGTGGGCGATTTCCGACGCGAAAAACGACGGGCTTTCTCCCGACGAATACAAAAAGCAGAATGATTTTCGGGACAGCATCGAGGAAATATGCGTGATTTATGCCGGATACGAGCAGGAATTGAAGCGTAATAACGCATTGGATTACGACGATCTATTATTGGTAACGCTACGTCTTTTACGATCCGATGCCGATGCGCGGGAGTATTGCCAAAACAAATTCCGCTACATCCATGTGGACGAATTTCAGGATACCAATATGATTCAGTATCAATTGGTGCGCATACTTGCGGCAAAGTACGGAAACATATTTGCGGTAGGCGACGAAGACCAAAGTATATACGGTTGGCGCGGCGCGGATTTTCGTAATATCTTCAATTTTACCAAGGATTTCCCCGATTGCCGCGTGTATAAGTTACAGCGCAATTATCGGTCCACGCAGAACATACTCGCGGCGGCAAACATGCTTATAAAGCATAATTCCTCCCGTCTCGATAAGACCCTTTGGACGGATAACGACGAGGGAAACGCCATTGAATTTTTGCGTGCCGGCAGTGAGACGGAAGAGGCGTCGGCGGTAGTAAACAGCATTGTGGGGTTGGTACGCAGCGGGCAATACAAGCATTCGGATATTGCCGTACTGATGCGTCTCAATGCGCTTTCCCGATCGTTCGAGGAACGCATGTTGCAGTACGGTATTCCGCACAAAATTTTCGGCGGATTCAAATTCTTCGAACGTAAAGAGATAAAAGATTTATTGGCGTACCTCAAAGTTCTCAGTAATCCGGCCGACAATGAGGCGCTGTGTCGTATCATCAACTTTCCCAAGCGCGGCATAGGGGACGGGACGGTGACGCAACTGCGCAATTATGCGGCTGTGTCGGGGCTGTGTCTTGCCGATATTATTGTGGGAATCGAGCGCAATCCCGATTTGCCGACGGCGGTAATCAAAAAGTTGACGCCGTTCTCCCGGCTGTTGCGTGCTTTATTCGAGGAAAAAGAACAGCTTTGCGTGACAGAATTCGTCATCTACCTTATCAATGCATTGCAACTCAATCTATTGTACGGAAACGATACCGAAGAAGATCGGAACCGTCGTATGCACATCGAAGAGTTGGTGGCCTCGATAAAGCAGTTCGAAGAATCCAACGAGGGGTGCAGTCTCGAAGATTATCTGCAAATGGTCAGTTTGTATTCCGATACGGAAGAGATGGATGGGAGCGATTATGTGACGCTCGCCACGGTGCATAGCGCAAAAGGATTGGAGTATAAAGTCGTGTACATAGTGGGAATGGAAGAAGGCATCTTTCCCATTATCCGTATGGATGCGTCGGAGGACGAGGAAGAGGAACGGCGCCTCTTTTACGTCGCAATAACCCGGGCGCGCGAGCGACTGTTTGTAACTCATGCGGCTTCGAGGTTTTTGTACGGGCAACGCAAAGCACAGTTTCCTTCGCGCTTTCTCAAAGAAGCAGGGCTTATGCCCACGTACGGCGGCGAATCCGCTCGGTACGGCGGACAAGGACAAACCTACGGCACTGTAGGCGCAACCAATACGCGCAAATATACGCAAGCGCCGCGTCCCGCTACACCTCCGCTTCGGCAAGCAGCGCAAAGCGGTCCCACAAAACAGACGGGAGATTTTTCGGGCTTTGTTGCAGGGGCTGCCGTTATACATCCCAAATTCGGCAAGGGAACCATTTTGAATGTGAGTGACGAGCACAACAGCAAATTTGTGCAAGTCCAATTCGAAAAAGTGGGAAAAATCAATCTTGCGCTCGAGTATGCTCCGCTCAGATTGGCGGATAAGGAGTAGACTGTTCATGGGCAGAATGGAAGAACTCGTAGAAAAGCTCAACGAGTACGCGTATCGGTACTATGTGTTGGATGAACCGATTGTTGCCGACGCACAATACGATGCTTTATACGACGAATTGTTGTCGTTGGAACAAGAGGAACATCGTGTGTTGCCGTCGTCTCCCACGCGTAAGATCGGCGGGGATCCGATCAAATCCTTTTCACAGCATACGCACATTCGCAAGTTGTACAGTTTGGATAAATGTAACAGTTTCGACGCGTTGCGTGCGTTCGACGAGAAATTGCGTAAGATCGCCGACGGCCCGGTAACGTACACTCTGGAGTATAAATTAGACGGCCTTACGTTATGTCTTACGTATGAAGGGGGGATGTTGCGTACCGCGTCTACGCGCGGAAACGGGAGTGTGGGCGAAGACGTAACGGCACAAGTGCTTACTATCAAATCGGTTCCCGCACAAATTCCCTATAAAGGCATTTTGGAGGCGCAGGGAGAAGGGATAATGCGGTGGAGTGCTTTCCGCAAATACAATGAGTCGGCCGACGAACCTCTCAAAAATCCGCGTAACGGTGTGGCCGGTGCGATTCGCAATCTCGATCCCAAAATTACGGCCAAGCGGAATCTCGATATTATTTTCTATAACGTGAATTACAAAAGCGATGCCATGCCGATATCGCAAACGGATTCCGTCGAATTTCTTCGGGCGCAACGGTTCAAGACCGAGAAGCAGTGGAAATCCGATTCTATCGAGCAGATTATTCGCTGGATAGAGGATATCGACCGCAATGCGCTTGATTTTCTGATCGACGGGATGGTCGTTAAAGTGGATGATTTTGCTTTGCGGGAAAAACTCGGATTTACCGACAAATTTCCGCGTTGGGCGATTGCTTACAAGTTTGAAGCGGAAGAGACTTCTACGGAACTCAAAGACATTGTTTGGCAAGTCGGGCGCACGGGAAAGTTGACGCCGCTGGGGATCTTGGAACCGATAGAACTCTGCGGCGCTACCATCTCCAAGGCAACGCTCAATAATTTCGGAGACATTACCCGTAAAAAAGTAAAAATAGGCAGTACGGTTTTTGTGCGGCGGAGCAACGACGTGATTCCCGAAATTCTGGGGATCGCGGAGGATAGGGGCGGCAAACCGATCGAGCCGCCGTCCGTATGTCCTGCCTGCGGCGCAACGCTTGTGGAAAACGGCGCCCATCTGTTTTGCCCCAACGAGAACGGGTGCGTGCCGCAGATTTGCGGCAAACTGGAGCATTTCGCCTCCAAAGATTGCATGGATATCGACGGCGTGAGTGAGAAAACGGTGTTGCAGTTGCACGAAAAACTGGGCGTATGCACCGTGGCCGATCTGTATGCGATCACGGCGGAACAGTTGGCGCAATTGGACGGTTTCAAAGCTAAGAAGATACAAAACTTTCTTTCCTCGGTACAAAAGAGTAAAAATGCCGATCTGCCGCATTTTATCCATGCGCTGGCGATTCCCAACGTGGGAAAGGTGGCGGCGCGCGATCTTGCCGAGCGGTTCGGCAGTATTGACGGATTGGCGATGGCAACGCAGGAAGAATTGCTTGCCGTACCCGAAGTGGGCGAAATAGTGGCAACGTGTATCCGCGAGTATTTTCAAAAGAATGTGGCGCTCATTGGACAGTTGCAGTCGCTCGGTATCGATCCCGTATGGAACAAGACGGAACAAGACGGATTCTTTGCGGGGAAAAAAGTGGTGCTTACCGGAAAAATTTCCATGACGCGCGGGCAAGCCACCGAATTGTTGCAACAAAAAGGGGCAACCGTAGCGGATTCGGTATCCAAAGACGTGGATATTGTGATTGCCGGAGAGGAGGCGGGGAGCAAGCTTGCCAAGGCGCAAAAACTCGGTAAAAAAATAATCGGAAATAACGAGTTTATAAAGCTCTTAAACGCTTGAAAAATCATGAATTTAATGCTATACTTATTTAGTATGGAGTGTTGTCTTACGGAGGTGATTTGCGTATGCAAAGCATGACCGGCTACGGAAAAGGCGTTTGTAGCAGAGACGGAAAAACCGTCACGATCGAACTGAAGTCCGTCAATAATCGGTATTTGGAAATAAATTCCCGTCTCGGCAAGTCGTTTGCCGTATGCGACGAGATCGTACGCAAAGAAATCGGGCGGCGGATTAAGCGCGGCAGTATCGACGTGTATTTTGTATATGAAAATACTTCGGGAACAAATGCCGAACTGAAGTTGGATTTGGCGCTTGCGGCCGAATATGTAAAAGCGGCAAAAAAACTGCGCGACGAATTTATGCTGGACGACGATTTCGGTGCCACGGCGCTGTTGCGTTCTTCGGACGTAGTTTCGTTGCAACCGCTGAAAGACGATCCGGAACTAATCAAAGAGATGACGCGGGAAGCGGTATCGGAAGCGATTACGCAACTCGATGCTATGCGCAGTACCGAAGGCGATACCATTAAAGCCGATCTTACCCGACTCGTTTCCGAGATTATTACCGCTCTGGAGAATGTTGTCAAGCGTTCGCCGACAGTAGTAGCGGAGTACCGCGAGAAACTGGGGCGGCGCATGAGCGAGATTCTGAAAGACGTGGCGGTTGATGAAGCGCGCTTATTAAACGAGGTAGCCTTTTTTGCCGACAAAGCGGATATCAACGAAGAAATTTCTCGCTTATCATCCCATATCAATCAGTTTTTGGCGTGCCTGGAAAGTAAGGAACCGCAGGGCAGAAAGCTGGACTTTCTGTCGCAGGAAATAAATCGCGAGATCAACACGATGGGTAGCAAATCCAACGATATCGAACTTACGAAGTTGGTTGTGGATATGAAGAACGCACTCGAAAAAATCAAAGAGCAAATTCGTAACGTGGAATAAAACAGAGGAATTACAGTGGAAAAAGGTTTGTTGATTGTGATTTCCGGGCCTTCGGGGGCCGGAAAGGGGACGATTTACGGTGCCGTAACCGAGCGGTTGCCGTCGCTTCGTAAATCGATATCGGTGACGACACGGGCGCCGCGTCCGGGCGAGAAAAACGGCGTGCATTACCATTTTCGTACGGTAGAGGAATATCGGGCAATGAAAGCGCGCGGAGAATTTCTCGAGACGGCGGAAGTTTACAAGAATTTTTACGGAACGCCTGCCGCGCCTGTTTTCGAAATCCTCTCGCACGGGCAAGACGTAATGTTCGAAATCGATATAGAGGGTGCCAAACAGATCAAAGCCAAATATCCCGAATGTGTCTCGATCTTTATTATGCCGCCGTCTTTTGAGATTTTAGAGCAAAGATTGCGGGGCAGAGGGACCGAAAGTGAAGAAAGCTTAAGCACAAGATTGGGAAGTGCGCGGCAAGAGCTTGCGCAATACGATCGGTTCGACTATATTGTTTTTAACGATGATGCCGCTCTAGCCACCCAAAGAGTGATAGATATCATTTCCGCCGAGCGTTGCAAAGTTTCGCGTAACGAACAGACGATACAAAAAATTCTAAATGAAAAATCGGAGATATAAGTAATATGATGATTGATCCCCCCATTGATAAGCTTGTGGATAAAGTCGGATGCAAGTATGCGCTTGTCAGTCTCGTGACGCGCAGAGCAAGATTCCTTTTGGATAAAAAGGCGGAAATGCTGGAAGCGGAAAATGCGCGTGCCGTATCTTATGCCGCGCAGGAAGTGTACGGCGGTAAAGTCGAAGCGCAGTACGAGGACGATTGATTGCGTCTTTGTGGAAAAACCGTATCGGTAGGCGTTACCGGCGGCATTGCCGCTTATAAAGCGTGCGAGCTTGTAAGCAGACTGAAAAAAGAAGGAGCGGACGTGCACGTCGTCATGACGGAGCATGCCGTACAATTCGTAGCTCCGCTTACATTTGAGGCGCTCAGCGGCAATCGCGCGATAACCGACATGTTCGATCGCAACCATGATTGGGAGATCGGACATATTTCGCTTGCCAAAAAATCGGACATATTTGTAGTAGCCCCTTGTACGGCGAATCTTATCGGGAAGCTTGCTTGCGGCATAGCCGATGATTTTTTGTCTACGACGCTGATGGCGGCAAAGTGTCCGATTCTGTTGGCGCCCGCGATGAATACGGGAATGCTGGAAAGTGCGGCGTATCGGACAAACGAACAAACGCTTCGCGGCAGAGGCATTCTGTTTGTGGAATCGGGAAGCGGTCGTTTGGCGTGCGGCGACGAAGGGAAAGGCCGTATGGCGGAGCCGGAGCAAATTGCGGAAGAAGTCGTAAAAATTCTTTGCCCGCATAGCGACTATGCCGGCAAAACCGTATTGATTACGTCGGGCGGTACGCGGGAAGCCATCGATCCCGTGCGTTTCCTCGGCAATCGTTCGAGCGGCAAAATGGGCGCCGCTTTGGCCGAAGCGGCATTTCGGCGGGGCGCAAAAGTTATTTATATCGCGGCAACGGGGGCAGTGCGTCCTTCGGCACCCGTGGAAATTATATCCGTAGAAACGACGAGCGATATGTATCGTGCGGCACTGGAGCGTTTTGTATCGGCAGACATGGCAATTATGGCCGCCGCTCCCGCGGATTACGCTCCCAAGCAAATAGCGGAAAAGAAAATCAAAGATCGGGAGCCGGTGCTTGTTTTACAAAAGAATCCGGATATTGCCGCCGCCATGGGAAAAAACAAAAAAGCACAGAAGCTGATAATTTTTGCGGCGGAGACGGAAAACACGGTAAAGAACGCAAAAGAAAAATTACTGCGGAAAAATGCCGATATGGCGGTAGCGAATAATGTGCTGGAAGTCGGCGCGGGATTCGATTCGGATACGAATATTGTTACGTTGATTACGCGAGACGATACGACGCAATTGGAAAAAATGCCGAAATCCCGTTTGGCGGACGTAATCCTCGATAATGCAATTCGATTGTAAATGATAGCACAGGTCATTGTAGACATCTCCAATTCCGAAGTAGACAGAATCTTCGATTATGCATTTTCCGACCCATGTGTGCAGTGCGGAAGCCGTGTGTCGATCCCGTTTGGAAATCGAAAGATCGAGGGGTACGTAATCGGTATCCGAGACACTACCGATGTGCCGACCGATAAGCTCAAAGAGATATGCGAAGTTTTGGATGACCGTCCCGTAATCAGCGGAGAAATGATGTCGCTGGCCGAGTTTATGCGGCAACGCTATCATTTGCGCATGGTGGATGTTTTGCGGTTGTTTATTCCGTCGCAAATGCGTGGCGGAAGGATTAAAGAGCTGAAAAAAAGATTCATATCCTTAGCGGATACTTTTGCGGAGAAAGATCCCGATACGTTTATTCGTCCTTCGGCAATGGCGCAGCGGGAAGTATTTGAATACGTGCGTGAAAAGGGGGAGGCGGATTCTGCCTATCTCGGCCGTGAATTTTCCGCCGCCGCGGTGCGCAATCTGCTTACCCGCGGGGTCTTTGTGGCAGTAGAAAAGGCGCAACGTCGCAAACCCTATTCCGTTGCCGAGCAAGTGTCGCAAACATTTGTTCTGACCGAGGAGCAACAGGCGGCCGTCGATGCGATATGTTCGGGAGGCCCCGATACGATTCTGTTGCACGGCGTGACGGGAAGCGGCAAAACGGAAGTGTATATGCAATGCATTGCATCGGTGTTGGCGCAAGGGAAAACCGCCATTATGTTGGAGCCGGAAATTTCGCTTACCCCGCAGGTGTTGCGCAATTTCCGATCCCGATTCGGAGATCTGGTGGCAATTTTGCATAGCGGATTGAGTGCGGGAGAGCGCTTTGACGAATGGCGCAGACTGTTATGCGGTGAAGCCAAAGTAGCGATCGGCGCGCGGTCGGCGATTTTTGCGCCCCTTACCGATTTGGGATTGATTATTATCGACGAAGAACATGATTCCAGTTATATATCCGACAGTAATCCGCGTTATTCTACGGTAGAAGTGGCTGCCATGCGGGCAGGATACAATCATTGCAGTCTTCTGATGGGGAGCGCGACCCCCTCGGTAGAATCCTATTACAAAGCAAAAACAGGGGAATATAAGCTGATAGAGATGCGCAACCGTATTTCCGGTCGGCCGTTGCCGCATATGGAAATCGTCAATATGTGCGACGAATTGCGCGCCGGCAACAACGGATTTTTTTCGCGTCGATTG
>CAMUPJ010000035.1 GCA_947090725.1 uncultured Clostridia bacterium | reverse complement strand
TCGAAGTTTACGACCAACCGAACGATGTTGCTGTCGGCTTCGCCGTGGATGTCAAATACCACGTTGCCGGTGGTGTATGCAGTCGTTCGCGGCGTAAAGGATTCCTCCGAAATATCGGTGATATAAATTACGATGGAATCGCTTGCGCCCGCCGCATTGACGGCAGTAAGACGCAACGCAAAGATGCCGTCGAATGTTCCGTCGGGTACGCGCACGGTGTATTTTCCGTTTTCGCCCACATCGCTATCTCCCGCGATGCTCTCGTAGAGAACGTTATACGAACCGGATGCGAGACTGATTTGCACTTTGGACCCTGCCGCAACGTTTTCCACATCGAATTCGTTTACGCCCATTTCGAGATTCTCGGTGCGCTCAATGGCTTCGGGCGCCGACGAAGGCGTATTTTCCACCTCTTCCATCGTCTGAATGGCAACAAAAGCGATGTTTGCTTCGTTCTGTCCCGCGCCGCCGGCAAGATGAATCTTGATCTTGCCGTCTACCGACGGAACGTCTTCGTACGCGGTGATTTTGGGAACCGCGTCGATATTGTATTTGTCTTTTGCCTCTCCGTTGATATACGGCGTGATGTTACGGGAATGCCAGTGACTGCGCGTGCCGATATACACTTTGTAATTGCCCGACGCAAGACCCCCGAGCGTATATTCGATGCCGTAATCGAGGTCTTTCTGATCGGATGCGCGGATCGCGTTGTACGGATACGCCGGCGGCATGGGATCGCCCGCTTTGGTCGGCATTTGCTTGCTCGAAACCTTGTAGTTTGCTGTATACGGCGTATATCCCCAATCGTTGCTACTTGCCTTTTCCTGATCGGGCACTTCATTCAATAATTTTCCGCTATCGGTAGGCGCCTCGTAGTTCTCGAGTATGGCCGTATTGAGGTCATAATACACGTCGTTGATGTTGATCTCGTTCTCGATCGGCTGCCCCGTGTATGAACCGCAGTTGACAAAATACACCAGCCCGCGGGGAAGCGTAAAGAATCTGCGCGACACTTTTTCACTCGTTCCCTCCACCGTGCCGATCGCTTCGACCATGGTAAAGTTCTGATTGACCTCGATGGCGTTCAGATTTTCCCAATTCACACTACGTTCTTCGCTTGTACCGTCGGTATAATGCACGGTCGCCTTGGAATCGATTACGTCGCCGTAGTACAGAAGTTCGTTTTCGGCGGACTCTATGTGCGTAATCTCTTTTTCTTCGGCGCGTGCCGTGGCGGGCGCAAGCCCCCATAATCCCACGGCTACCAGCGCAAATGCGAGTGCGACGGAAGACAGCAGTATCGTTATGCGTCTTTTCATGCCTTGATTCCTCCTTTGGTTCCCTTACGAATCAATATAAGCGAAGCCGCCGCCGAAAGCGCAAGCATTGCAAGAAGCATGCCGGAAGCGCTTGCCGCGCTTCTGCAACCGCCGGATTTTTGCGGCTCCTGCGGCGATCCCTCTTCCGTCAGGATCAACGCTTCGTATCCTTCCGCGGTTTCGGCAAGCACCATGTACCGATATCCGCTCACCAGTTCGTAGCCGTTGCTTCCCGCCGTAAGCTCTTTGCCCGTTCCCATTTGGTAAACGCGCGCCGTGCCGTTCGCGACTTGCAGATAGTTGCCTTCTTTGATCACGGCGATACTCTTGAGCGAAGCGGGATCATAGGTAAGATTTATGCCGAAGCTTGCCTCTCTTCCCACGCCCGAGATGTACCGAACGCTGTATTCGCCCGCTTCCACAAGACGCAAGCCGTTGACGGAAGCATACGTCTCTTCGCCTTTGGTCACGGTAAACGTGCCGCCCGAAATATTGCCCGAGACAAGCGACGCCGCAAAGCCGTCGGCGTTTGTAAAGTCGGGCGTTACCGTATACATCGCCATGCTCTTGTCTATGTTGGCAATATCCACCGTGTGCTCTATTACCCTGCCCGTGCTAAGGACAAAGCGAAGCGTGTGCGAGGTATTCTCGGTCGCATTGAACGAATACGTGCCGCTGATCTCGCACGGCTCGTCGTCGATATACACCTCGGCGATGGCATCGGCAAGAATCACACTGCCGTGCGTCACGTATTTGCTCGGCGAGTATCTTACGGTCAGATTGACCGTCACGTCGTTATTCGTCCAAGCGGGATCGTAATCCGAACTGATCACGATATTGTCGAGGTTGTCTACATTTACCTTTTGGGTGTACTTGCTGTTGGTCTTGGTGGTAAGCTCTATCGTGTACTCGCCGTTTTCTTTGGTCACGTAGTGGAAGTATTCGTGCTCGGTCACGTCCGACTTTCTTCCCGAAGGAGCATACACGATTACGCTCTGCACCATAACGCCCATCGAAGGCGAAAGATGCAATACGTTGCGCTCCGCCCATTCTTCGCGAATATTGGTCACGAGCATTTGCGGAAGCGCGACCATGGTTCTGTCGCTCTCTTCTATGCAACCGTCGTGCCGCACGCCCACCATGATCGCTTGGCAACCCGTGAGGTCGTACTGCGACAAATCGACGAGCGTCTCCACCAAAACGGGCGTGTTGTCCTGCGCGGCGGAAGCTTGGGGCGCGGTCGCCTTGACCGAACCTATGAGTCTGCCGTTGTCGCCCGTAAGCACGATAAGATCGCCCGCGGCGACTTCGCTCACTTTGAGCACGCTGTCGCGATACGCTTCGGCTTTGTCCACCTTGGGTGCGGCGGGCGCGTCGTCATACGCCGAAAGGATCTTGATGTACGAGACGATGGCGTTTTGCTTTCTGATAGCTTTGCCCGTGGGGGACTCTTCCGCCGTCAATGCGACCGGATGGAAAAACATATATAAGGTGGAACTCGTCACCGCCGCACTCGTCTTGGCGGTCACCGTACCGGTTTGCCCGTTGCCGCCGATCACCACGGTTCCCAATTTTTCGTTGCCCGTGCCGTTGTAAGCCGTATTGGCGGTACCGAACCAAACTTCAAACGCGCGCGCGCCCCAGTTGTTGGGATCTTTTGCTCCCACCTCCACCGCCAATTGCGCGCCCGTGGGAAGACCGGTAAACGTGTAATAGAACCGATCGGTTATTTCATAGAGTATGGAACCGATATAATTGTCTCCTCTCCAACCCGCTTGCGCAATTCGCGTGCTTCCGATTTTTACTTGGTAATCGCCGCTCATATCGGTAGCATCGCCGTTGAAGCCCCAACTGCCGCCCGAAGCTTGTTTATCGTATTCGCCGGGCGATTGCAACGAACCTACCGCCGCGGGATTGCTGCCGTTTGTTCCGCAATCCACGTAGTAGTAGACGGAAGCTTTGTTCGAAGTGAGCGTAACGGTATTGCGGAAGCGCAAGCCGCGTACCGAGCCGGTCAGTATGCCCGATTCGGCGTTGGGCGTATTGTTGGTGATCTCGAGGCTGTCGAGTTTGACCTCGTTGCCCGTGACTTTTTCGCTCGTGCCGTCGGTGTAGTAAATATATGCGCCGCTCAAATCGAGCGATTCGTCGTACTTTGCTTCCACGCGGGCAAGGCGGAAAAGTTTAACCCCCGTTACTCCGTTCGTCACTGCCGAGGAAGTCGCGTCTTCCAGAACGGCGGCGGTGGCATATGCTGCCGCCTTGTCGGAGTGCGCCGCGATCATGATCGTGCCGATAAGAGGACTTTCTTCCTCTCCCTCGCTCTTGGCCACGGTAAGCACAATCTCGCCGTTTTGCGCCGAAACATCGGGGATATACGCAAAGTTCTCCACCTTGGCTTGCATGATAAAGTCGCCGACTTTGGTGCTGTTTACCGATACGGCCGCACTTCTCGTAGACCAAGTATTGTACGAAGTCAGCAAAATATCATACGTTTCTTGCGCTTCTCCCACTTCGAATCGGTAAGTTATCGTGCCGTCGGCAGCTCCTTCGAGCACTTCTCCGATTGCGTAGTAGGGAGAATTTATGTCCGCACCGAGCTGATACTTATCCTTTGCCGAAGTCGTCACGCCCCACGATTTTCCGGTTTGCGCGTCAAGTCCGTACGGCTGGTCTTTGCTCGTATTGAACTTGCCTGCGCGCTCGTACACCGAATAGTCGTGCGGATTGTTTGCGCCCGCATTTACGTAGTACAAAAGCTTTTGGTCGCGAACCGCGTTGTGCACCGTATGCGTGACGGATACGAGTCCTTCGGAATCCTCCATCCACACGTCGTAACTGCCGCCCGTAAGCCCCGTGACCACGGCTTCGGAAGTATCCGCCGCCGTTATCGTTTTACTGCTTGCCGTACGCATACCCTCTTCTCTGTAATAAAGGGTATACGTACCGGTACTCGACCCCAAATCGACATAGAGTTTGCCGTCTATAACGGTCGCCGCCTCGAGAGAAGGCATGGTCATGTTTTCCACACGATCCGTTTGATATACGCGCGCTTTGTTAAAGTTGGTCCAACCGTTCAAGACTTCGATCTTTACCGCATATGTCTTTTCGCGGTCCAATCCGCCTTTGGTCCACAAAACGTTGTACGAGCCCGCTACGCCCACCGCTTTTAGATTCTGAGATTGTTCCAACTGCGTGCCTTCGGAATCGTAAAGCGAAAAACGCACATCGCCGGCGTCGTCGGCATTTGCCGCCTTATATTTGAACTCGAACTCGACTCTTTGCCCTCCGGTAAATTTGAACATAATTCCTACGCCCGTACCGCCTGCGACCCATTGACTCGTGCCGTCGTATCCGGCCCAACCGCTCGTAAGATACAATTTGTTGCTGTCATACGTATTGCCGATGAAGTCGGCCACCGTCGGCAACGTAGCGGCAGACAATTTGACCCATTGATTGCTGCTTGCGGTTATACCGAAATCTTCGTAACGAACCGGCTCTTTGTACGTCACCACGTCGAGCACGAATGTGGTGACCGAGCTGGGCGTGATGGTATACGAGAATTTGTCGCCCGAAGCCGCAAGAGAAGACCGCGCCCAATCGTGCGTTTTGTCGGTATAGATCACTTGCGCGTTGGTGATGTAACTGCCGTCAAACGCGTACGATACGTCTTGGCTCTTTTCGGAATTGTTCTCGTGAACGATTACCACCTTTTTTTTGTCGGGCGAAATGGCGGCTATGCCGCTCCCATCCGAGGTGGAAATGATATTATACCCCGCCTTGATGTACTTAGAGTACTGACCGAGGATATAATACTGCTTGTTTACGGTATAGCTACCCAAGTCGTAACCGTAATTTTTGAGGTTGGGCACGGCTTCCGCCGACTGATACGAGACTTTGATGGGTCCGTAGTTGGAGGTCGTGCCGAGCTGAGAGGAAAGTTCCTCTACGATCTGCCACAATACGTACGCTTGCGCGCCGTTGTTTATGTTGCGGCGAATCATTTCGGAATGTTTGAAAGCGGTCGCCATGGGCGTAGGCTTGGTGCCGTCCGATTCGTTGTAGCCCATCTCGCTCATCCACGCTTTTACCGGCTTGTTCAAAGTCTTCGTCTCTTCTTTTGCCCATTCGGAGATTTGTTTTATGTCGTCCGCGCTATCGCCCGCGTACAGGTGATAATTGAGCTTTCCGAGACGGTCGTAAATTACTTCGTTGCCGTTTGCGTTGCGCTTGCCTTTTAGATAGTTATACGACTCTTTCAGTTTGTTCACACCGGCGGAATCGTCGAAAGCGATTTGAACGTCAGCCAATTCGGGGTGCTTATCGAGTTCGGCAACCACCGCTCTGAGCACGGCCGCGCGTCCTGCATTGGTAAAGTCGCAACCTTCCTGACTACCGCCTGCGGGCCACCAACGCGTATTGGACTCGTTGAACGGGTTCACGTAGTCGAATTCGTACCCCTCTACCGCCACAAGGTGATACAGTACGTCCACAAAATATTTGGCGTACTCGTCTATAAGCTTTTGATCGTCTTCGTTCGGAATTTCCGTGCTTTTGTTGTAGAAGTTGGGGGGCGCGTTTTTCGGATTGGTAGTTTTTCCACCCGATACGCATTGCGTGTTCGTCATGTACCACGGAGGCGAGTTGGAGAAAAATTCGGTGATGAGATTGTCCTTCTCGCCCGCGTTTTCGTAGATCCATTCGAGTATCCAACGCTGATTCGCATCCGCATTCCAATTGGCGGTTTCTTCGCCTTTCCAAGTGGTGACGAGCTTATCGACCGGGGTGTGCGTGACCATGGTATGCTCGCTCGCGTCGGGCGCCGTTTGCCCGTCCGAGGGCGCATAACGCCACTTGGTCGTCTTGACTTGGGTCACGATGCCCGTTGTTTTATCCACTTTGTTTTCCGAACTTTCGGAAGTGACCGTATGATCGCACGCCTCGTCGGGAACGTCGCCCGTAGTGACGACCTGTTTTTCCTCTTCGGTCATCGGCAAGCTGTCTTCTACCGTCCAGCCCTGCATTTTACGTCCGAGTTGCAAGTGGCTGTCACCCCAGTTGCAGTACGGGTTCTCGCCGCCGCCGATATTATAGCGGGCGATGTTGTACTCGAGCCCGTCCGCGCCGTAGATCAATTCCATGATCTCTTCGCGCACTTCCTTGTCGCTGCCTGCGGCTTTCCAATCGTAGCCGCCTACCTGCCCCGCCCACCATATGAGCGAAGTTCCCCAACCGTCGAACTCTTGCTTAATGTTGGTGGTATCTACCGTGTAGCTCTCTGCGGCATGCGCGCTCGTCGCACGGTTCACGCCCAAAACAATACCGCACAGAAGCGGAAGACACAGCATAAAAGCGACCAGTGCCGACGATTTCTTTGTCTTGACTTTTGCTTTCATTTTCTCCTCCTATAAAATTTCCGAATCAAAATACGGCTTTGTCTTCCGAAAGGTTTCCCTCGCGGAAGACGCCCCGAGTTTTACCTGTTCGTTATGCCTTTTTCCCTTTGCGGACAAGCAACAAACCACAGGCCGCCGCCAGTACGATAATCGCGAAGGTCAAAGCATGACCCCCCCCCGCGAAAGAGCCGCATCCCGATTTTTTGCCGTTACCGGTATTCTCGGTCGCATTTCCGCTGTTGTCTCCCGTACTATCGTTATCCCCCGTATTGTCGCCGGTGTTGCCGCCCGAGAGTTTGGGGATTTCCTGTGTCTTGACGTCTTTGTAGTCGGTGCCGTCAATCGTGGCGGTGTACGTGCGCACGCCCGCTTCTTCGGTCGTAGCTTCCTTGGTTACCGTGCTGGTGACCGTAACGACGTCGTCGCTTTTCACATGACTTTCGTCACGCGTGCATTTGACCGTCGCGGTGGCCGAGCTGTAATCGTCCGCCCAAGTCCAAACGATATTCGTATAGTCGTACGCATGCCCGAGCGCCGAACCCGTAGCGTCTACCTTTGCATCGGTATAAGACGCAGCGCCCACCGTAATGGTAGCGACGTACTCTGCGCCCGCTCCGTGTTCGCAGCTCGCCTCGGTAGTATGGGAAGTAATAGTAGCGTCATATTGTTTGGTATGCTCGCAACCGCTGTGTACGCAATGCAACGTCGCTTGCGCCGCCGTAAAGTCCGTCCACTGCCAATCGGTGGGATCGCCGTATTCGCAAGCCGTCCAATGCGCATACAAAGTACCCGACGCATTTACCGTATCGGTCACTTGCGTGCCGCCTTCGACCTCGGTATACCAACCGGCAAATTCATGATCGTCACGCGTAGGAACGGTCGCAGTCAGCGAAGCGGTCGTACCCTTGTCGAAATATGTCGCGTCATTTACTGCCAAACCACCGTTCGCGTCATAACTGACTTTGTTTACCGAATATACGAGAATAAACGTGGGAACGCTTTCGTCTGCACTGGCGATGTTTACAATCAATTCGCCGTTGCTTGCCACATCGCCGTAACAAGTTGCATGCACCGGGATTCCGTTTACCTCGGGATCGGGCGCGGTGCCGCCGCCTACGTAATTGGTATCGGGACAATTGAGCGCAACGCCCGTTCCGCCGTTTGCCGTGATGGTATGCGCCCTAGAGTGGGTCATCCATTGACTCCAATGCTCTACCACGCCCACAATCACGCCGTAAGCGCCTTGCGGCAGATTCGCAAATTTGTAGTTGAGCGACGTAGTATCGCTGCGGCACGATTGATTATACGCATCGGTTGCGTAGTTGGCGGCTCCCGTAGACGGGTTTCCGTTTTTATCCGTGCCGTCGGTATAACCGTATCCCTTTGCGCTGTCGTAGGCGCCGTCCGCCAAGGCAAGACTGCCGATGGCACTGCCGCCTACATTTACCAAGTATTCCGTGTCCTCGGGAATAACGGTGACGTTCTGCGTATAAGTTTTTCCCCGAATGTTCGCCGAAATTTCCACTTCGTCAAAATATTCGGCCGCTACAATCGCATCTCTCTTTTCTTGTGCAAGCGTTATCGTTTCGGGCGTGCCGCCGCCGTACGGCGTAGCCTGTACCGAAGTCTCTCCCTTTTTCACAAAAGATTGAATATCGTAAGTCAATGCATAATCCGCCGTGGTGATCAATATCCAACTGACGCATGTGCATTTCTTTTCCGTGGTATCGCCGAAATCCAATGTGATAAAGGCGTCACTTCCGTCCGCTATGCCGTAAATATTATCGAATACATATTCCCTGTTTTCGTTTTTGGAAGAAATCGGCGAAGTTACCGCACCGTCGGTTCCCGCATTGATTATCAACTTGCCGTCTGCGGAATCGGCCCAGTCCGCCAGCATACGGGCGCCGACAAACACACGAAGTTCCGTAGTGGTATCGTCAACTTGAAATTTGTATTGTAAATTATCGGCTTCACTGTCTTTTTCGTAGGCATAACGCGATCTGTTAAACCCGTCTTTTACGATTTCCGTCGCCTTTGTCATACCCAGTCCCCACCAGCGCCAACCGCTTTCGCTATGCGTAATACCCCAGTACTTACCCGTAGCGGCATCTTGACCGTACTCGTTATCCAAAACCGAATTATATAACCCACCGGAATAAGAGGTTCCGTCGCCGGTACCGAATTCCAATCCGTATTCCGTCATAAAATTCGTCTTTACTTTGCACGGATATTTGGTATCCCCCGATCTGTTCGTCATCGGGGTCAGTCCGTCTTCCGACATCGACAAATTTCCGGCATCTATATAGTACAGCACTTTTCCTACGGATTCCGCATCGTCCGCTCGCGCGGACACCGACGCAAAAGGAACAAACAGCATACCGCACACCAGTGCCGCCACTGTCAACAAAGCGCATACAAGCACAATACACTTGTTTCGCAAAACATTTGTCTTCACATTTTCCTCCTGAATTTTTTAAGGCCCTTGTCCTATCGTTTAAGATTGCTTCGTCACTCCATTCCTCGCTCTGACAAGGAACTCTCAAAATCGCGCCTATCTTCGCAATGACTAAAACGGGATTCCTCGCCTCGCAACGCCAAAATCGGAATGACGTTCGCCTATCCTCGCTCTGACAAGGAACTTGGTTGTGTTCGGTCTATCATCGTTGGGAACCCCTCGACGAGTAGGTTCGACCGAAAATCGTTACCGATAAGAAGTCCGCAACGAGTTACATCAGCCTTTGACCGCCGAGAACACGATCGACCCGATGATCTTCTTTTGGAACGCCGCAAATACGATAATAATGGGAATCATACTGACAAGCGACGCCGCCATAGTTTCGGGCACGCCGTCGAGACCGCCGTTGTTATTGGCAAAGTCACTGACGATGAGCGGCAACGTATACCATTCCGAACCCTGAATATACAGCAAGGGACCGAGGTAGTCGTTCCAGTTTCCGATGAAACTCAGTATGCACTGCGTTGCGAGCGCCGGCATGATAAGGGGCAACACCACGCTGAAGAACGTACGGTTGTATCCCGCTCCGTCCAGTTTGGCCGCTTCGGTCAGGCTGTCGGGGATGCCGTAGAGGAACTGACGGAGAAAGAACACCGTCATGACCGCGCCGAACATCTTGGGGATAATTACCGCCAGCGGTCCGTTGAGCAGTCCGAGAATTTTGAATACGTACACCTGCGGGATCATGATGACGGTAAAGGGAATCATCATGGTGCCGAGCATGACCATGAACAACGCGTTTTTGCCTTTGAATTTCAGTTTGGCAAACGCAAACGCCGCCATCGCCGACACGATCACCTGCACGATGACCACCGGAACGGTGGTGAGTATACTGTTGATAAAGCCGCGCCACATCGGCGTTCTGATCTTTTCTCCCGTAAAGATCTCTTTGAACGCCGCGCCCGTCCAATGCCTGGGGAAAAACGTGGTATACACATCGGTATACGGCTTAAACGACGTAAAGATCATCCATACAAGCGGGTACATCATCACAATCGCACCCGCGGCAAGAATGATAAATACCACCGTATTTATGATGCGATTGCGCGTCTTCATAGACGCCTGTTTTTGATTGGAGTTGACAACTGCTATTTTTGCCGAATTTTCCGCTTCCATATTCCGTCCCCTCCTCTCAATACTTTTCTTTGCGGTTATCGATCGCCATCTGAATAAAGGTGACGATAAACACCAGGATCGCAAGCGCCCAAGCGCCGACCGCCGCTACGCCCAGACGAGCGCTTTCGTTGTAGAAATAGTAGATAAACGACGCACTGGTCATCGCGTTGTTCGCAAGACCGTATTTCACCAAAATAAACGGTTCGTTGAAGATCTGCAATCCGCCCATGATTCCCGTCACCAGCAGATAGAACGTAATGGGATACAGCGCCGGCATCGTAATCTTGAGGAAAATCTTCGCGCCCGACGCGCCGTCGATTTTGGCCGCTTCGATCTGGTCGGTGGATACCGACTGCAATCCCGCCAAATACATCAGCGTGCTGTAGCCGAGTCCTTTCCACAGAATCAGAATATTCACAACCACTTTGACAAGCACGTCGTCCTGCAACCAGTTGATCTCTTTTCCGAACAGAGAATTGATAGCGCCGTTGAGCGAGAACATTCTGTTGAAAAGAATGGTTACGGCAACGACCGAAGTAATACAAGGCAGATAATACAGTACGCGGAACACCTTGGCGCCCGCCATCTTGCGGTTCATTCCGAGCGCAAGCAATACGCCGAGCAACATCGAAATGGGGATTTGTACCATCATCGTGATCGTATTGCCGAGCGCCTTCCAAAACGTCTTGCTATAGATACCGGTGAATACGGTTTTGAAGTTGTCAAACCCGATTACCTTGGCGTCGAAAATCTCCTGAAAGCCCGACCAATCCAGCACGGTGGAATACAAAGAGAGGATGATGGGGAACGCCGTGAATATCAATATACCGATGATAATCGGCAGGCAATACAGCCATCCCACATAATTTTCTTTCCACCCGAGCCTTCTTCCCTTGGGCTTAGATACTTCTAATAACATCAGTTTCCTCCCCTCATCGTCACATTATCTGTTTTTGGTGGAGTCGTAAAGTTCTTGCACGCTTTTCTGCAAAGCAGTATATCCTGCGTCCGTAAGAAGCACGCTGTCGGCCTTACCTTTCTCCGCGCCGAAGATTTTCTCGGTATATTCCGTGGCAATCAGATTATACCAGTCCGTATCATAGGTATAATACGAATCACTCACTCTTCCGTTCTTGCCGCTGATTACGTCGATATACACACTGCGCGATTCGGGACTGTATACGTCATCGTATTCCGGTTTCACGAACTCGGCCGCAACGTCGGTGAAAAGCGGAAGCATCAGTTTCTCCGTTTGCACGAGACGGTTCTGCACGCTGTCGTCCAAAAGTTCCATAATGACGCTGACTGCCTGCGCCTTGTTCTTGCAGGCATTGGTCACGGCATATCCGGCGGAAGTGATCTTGCCTTGCCATTCGGTCGGCTGACTTACGCCCTCTACGTACGGCCAGGGCATTACGCCCCAGTTGCCCGCGCCGATACTGTCGTCGAAACTCTTGATATCGAACGAGTTCACAAGACCGTAGAACGCCACGTTCTTCACGCTTTGGAAGTTCTCATAGGTAGCGCCGCCCGTACTTGCCGCGCCTTCGTCGATGAGACGCGCCTGGAATGCGGCAGCCTGCTTAAACGCAGGGGAATCGATCTGTACATTTTGCAGGTCGCTACTGAGAATCGTTCCGCCGAATGCCCAGGTGAGAATTTCGATATCGGGCAGATCGCAACCGTATACGCCGTTGATCGCGTTGATGGCTTTCGCCATGCGCAGATATTGCTCCCAAGTATAGTTCTCGGTAGCCCAATCCATTTCCCAAGGCATCTTTACCGTGCCGTCGGCATTGCGGGGAATTCCGTCGTCGTCGTCGTTACGCTGCGTGCCGAATTCTTCGTAAATTTTTCCGCGGTTCTCGTGAATAAGCGTACGGTTATAACCGAGCTGTTGCACACTGAGGTCTTTGGGTACCGCATACGTACCGCCCTCGCCCCACGTTTTGGTGCTCGGATTGTACATATACATCTCTTTGGCACTCGTATACACTCTGTCGAGTTGCGTTTTGTAATCGCCGAGATACGAAGAAATATCCGCAAGCAATCCGCTGTCCAAGTATCTGCGCACGTCCGACTGACGCACGTAAATGATATCGGGCGTATCGCCGCGGTTGATCGCTTGCCGCACCGCGTCGTAATACTCGCCCGACGCTTTGTCTTCGAACTTGATCGAAATACCTAATTTCTCTTCAGTCGCCTTAAACTGCGTACGATAGAATGCAGCTTCCTGCGCATTGCACATAAGCAGAATCGTAATATCCGACTTGCCGCCGCACGCCGCAAACGCAGGAACTACGCCTATACAAAGCGCAAGTACCAATAAACAAGATAAGATCCTCTTCATCATTTTACCTCCGAGTAATTTAATTTTTTTGTGTGATTTGTATTTTTTCGACGGCGGGATTTTCTCCCACGCATTCGATACACAATGTAACGAGGCGATCGTTCGCCCATTCGGCGGGCACGTAGAAGACGTTTTGTTCTCCGCCCACAATCTTGGGAGAGCCACTCCATTCGCCCATAATGCGCGCCAATACTTTTCCGCCTGCCGTAACGGTCGCCTTGCAGTCCCGAAGCCGCAAATCCACGTATACGTCTTTGTTTTGCTTAAGTTCGAAACTTGTCAGATACCGTTTGCCGCGATCCAAGCGCACCGGAAGTTTGGTTGCGGACTGCAGGGGAAGCGAAACTTTGGCAAAATCCTCTTCGGTACGCACCGCCATGCGCACGTCGGCTTGCGATAATTGCAAAACTTCCAACGGCCCCACGTTTTCCGCCCAATGCCGCTTGCGGTATTGCGCCGTGACGGTCACCGTCTTATCCTTGGGGCAATAGGGCGTCAGATCGAAATACCGATAATCGACAGGTCCCAGACATTTGCCGTCCACATACACGCACAATTCGCTTTCCGAGCCGGCGTACAAATATAATTTGTCAAACTTGCGTTTCGTTTCGAAACTGTAGGCGCAGACGACGGGCATACGCGTCGTATTCCATTTATCGTTGCCGATCATCGTCTGCGGATCGGTGCCGCGCGACGCCGCGCGCACTCCGTATTCTTCCTGCTCCTGCAACGTAAACCGCATCTGCCGCAACTTCTCTTCCGATTCGACGGCGTAGATGCCGTGAATTCCTTTGCGGCAAATCAGTCGCATGGAAGGAAGACGGGAATCGTCGAAATTGGAATTGCCCCACTTCTCTACGACAAAACGGGCAAGACCGCGTTGTGTGGCGGGATATACTTGGCAAGTGCCGCCGATCACACGGGTATCGAAATATTGGTCGTCTATGTATGCGGTAACGATATCCGAAGCGTTCTCGAGGAAAATCTTTTTACCCGCCGCAAGCTGCGCCGTATAACAGGCGTATCCGCGGTACAACCCTACCGCGTCGAAGGGTTGCGCGCCGCCCTCTACCGGCGTGAAGTCCCACTCCGTTTCCTGCGGTTTGGCAATCGGAACGGAATACGTCACATGTTTTGCGGACGCTCTCGTCACTTTGCCGCGCCCGAACGTAGCCGCCGTCTCTTCGCTGACGAACCGAACGTCCACCCCGCCCACTTGCGTATCCGCAGTAACCGTGCGTCCGTCGATTACCGCATACGGCTCGAAATCGGTATGGAAGGTAAGCGTTTTCCCGTCAAAAGCCAACGGTTCGCAGTTGGCGCAATCGACCGTTACCGATCCGAACGGCACGCCGAACGGCAAAAAGGCCGACGTTTGCGGATGCAGACGCGCTTTGACCGTATGCTTACCCACCGTAACCGTCGCTTCGCCGTCGCCATCGAAGTTGCTCAGGCACACCAACACGCCGCCGTCTTCCAACGCCAGCGCATTGCTTTGCTCTGCCGTACGGAATTCGGAAGCGACCGTGAGCGAACCGTGATACGGAACCGCGGTGCTCGCCCGACCGCCGAGCGAAGAAAGAAACGCATCGAAGATGCGGAATT
>CAMUPJ010000034.1 GCA_947090725.1 uncultured Clostridia bacterium | reverse complement strand
TATGGGAAGCGTATTCAGCACGTATCTTTGCGCCTGGACGCTGATTATTGCCGTCAATATGCTGGTGGGAACGTTTACGTTCGGTGCGGGATTGATACTTTTGGTGCCGCTTTCGGTACTGTTTATCAATCTGTTGAATATGACGATTTACTACGGAAAAACAGGAAAACGGTATTATGTGGACGACGCGACCGTTGTAACCCCGCCGATTCAATTGGCGCAAGAGGATTAAAAAAACGCTCCCGATCGGGAGCGTTTTTTGCATGGAACATATTCTCTATATAATGGAGCGTACACGCACTATATTGTCAAGGGCGCGGATCTTCTCCAATACTTTCGGGGAAACGATTTCATCGAGATCGAGAATCGTATATGCCATAGCGCCGCCTGCCTGCGAATTGAAACTGCCGATATTGATACCTTCTTTGGCAATCAGATCGCTTATGGACGAGATGACGTTCTTTACGTTTCTGTGGAAAACCGTAATGCGCTGTTTCCCGTTGCGCTCGCTTTTGCAGTCGGGAAAATTGACGGCGTTGGTGATATTGCCGTTTTGCACGAAATCCACGATTTCCTGTGCCGCCATATAGGCGCAATTGTCTTCGGCTTCTTCCGTACTGGCGCCCAGATGGGGAATTGTGATGACGTTTTTTACGTGCAACAGGGTTTCACAAGGAAAATCCGTAACATAGCGATTGATTTTACCCGACTTTATTGCGGCGAGAAGCGCATCGTTATCCACCAATTCGCCGCGAGAGCAGTTGATAAGATTCGCGCCTTGTTTCATGCGCTCGATAGCCGCAGCGTTTATCAGACCTTTGGTTGCGGGCAGATAGGGGACGTGTAACGTGACGAAGTCACAATGGCTTAAGAGCGCATTGAGTTCGGTTTCCTTTCGTACGTTGTGATTAAGATGCCATGCCGCATCGATGGAGATATACGGATCGTATCCTATGACTTGCATGCCGAGTTCTACGGCCGCATTGGCGACCCGTTGGCCTATGGCGCCCAGTCCCACGACGCCCAGAGTCTTGCCAAGAATTTCATGGCCCGCAAAGGCTTTTTTGCCGCTCTCCACCCGTTTGGGTACTTCGTTGCCGCTTCCGATCAGAGTTTGCGTCCATTCGATGCCTTCGGTGATTTTCCGCCCGCAAAGGAAAAGCGCGCACAAAACGAGTTCTTTGACGGCATTGGCATTTGCACCCGGTGTATTGAATACTGCGACTCCTTTTTCCGCATATTCGGCTACGGGAATATTGTTGACCCCCGCACCCGCACGTCCTACGCAAAGAACCGACTCCGGCAATGTGTACGAATGCATATCGAACGAGCGTAAAAGAATTGCGTCGGGAGCGGCGCATTCCTTAACCGCTTCGAACCCGTGCGGGGTGAAAACTTTCTCTACTACATTACTGATTTCATTCAGTTTAAGTACCTTGATCATTTGGCGATATTCTCCTTGTGGCAAATCATTGATTGCGGGAAGCGACGGCGCTGTTTTTGAATTTTTTCATAAAGGCAATCAGTTTTTCGATGCCTTCCGTCGGCATGGCGTTATATATCGAGGCGCGCATACCGCCTACCAAACGATGGCCTTTGAGGGAAAGAAGTCCTTCTGCGGCGGCTTGTGCCACAAATTCTTTGTCGAGCGCTTCGTCGGGGGTGACAAACGGTACGTTCATCAGGGAGCGGAACGGCTTTTCCACGTTGTTTACATAAAAATCCGAGTGGTCGATGTAATCGTATAAAAGAGCGGCTTTCTGCTCGTTGACCTTTTGTATGGCTTTTATACCGCCGATTTCTTTTAACCAGCGGAACACTTCCATAGCTACGTAAGTGGAGAAGCAGGGCGGTGTATTGTATAAGCTTTTTTCCCGAATTTGCGTGCTCCATTTCAGCATGGTGGGGCAAAGAGGGTGCGCAGCGTCTTGCAAATCCTTGCGCACGATCACAATGGTTACGCCTGCCGGTCCCACATTTTTTTGCGCGCCGGCATAGAGCACGCCGAACTTCGATACATCCAATTCCTGACTCAGGATGCAGGACGAAATGTCGGCTACCAGCGGAATGTTGCCCGTATCGGGAACCGACGTATAGCGCGTGCCGAAAATCGTATTGTTATAACAAATATGTACATAATCCGCATCGTGTCGGAACATATGTTTATGTAGGGTGGGAATATAGGTGAAGTTGCGGTCTGCGCTGGAAGCCGCTTCTGCAATATCGCCGTACTTTTGTGCTTCTTGATAGGCCTTTTTGGAGAAGTTGCCCGTAACGACGTAGTCGGCTTTTCCGGTACGGTGTATGTTGAGCGGAATGGCTTCGAATTGCGTGCTGGCGCCGCCTTGCACAAAGATAACGTCATATTCGGAGGGGAGGTGCATCAATTCGCGCAGAAGTGCTTCCGCCTCGTCGTTGATCTCCTGATACGGTTTGGAGCGATGGCTCATTTCCATTACGGACATTCCCGTCCCGTTGTAGTCGATAAGTCCTTTTTGTACGCGTTCGAGCACGGGGAGGGGCAACATACCCGGGCCTGCCGAAAAGTTATAATTTCTCACGTTGATTCCTCCATAATCGGTTTTACTTTATTATATCCGACTTGCGGCGATTGTGCAAGCGATAAAATTCCCGCATGCGAATTTTATGCCGAAAATAAACGCGTTGCCGGATGGGAGAATCTTTTTGCCAAACGTGTTTTTTCGGAAAAAGAGGGTTTTTTCGAAAAAAAGCCGAATGAAAATTTGAAAAAATGCGAATTTTTCATCGAAAAAAGTATCAAATAAACGCAAACTATTATTGACTTTGCCTGCATAATGTTTTATAATAATATATAATACGCAAAATATAATGTGTAATTCTATACATTGATTTTAAGCAGAGGTGTCATATAAATGACAAGGAAAATCAGAAAATTCAGAATTTCAGCATTTTGCCTCGGATTGCTGTTTTTGTTGACTACGGCGTTGGGGCTTTGGGCATTGACGCCGAGGAATGCACGTGCCGCCGAGCCGGCGGATAGCGCGGGGCATCTGAAATTCCGCCAGGTTGTGGCGGGAGAGGATTTTGCCGTTGCGCTTGCGTATGACAATCAATTGTTTGCTTGGAGTTTATTGGATAAGTCCGTAACGCAAGAAGGAGAGAACGGACAGCCCGTTTATCCCAACGGCAACAATGTGACGGGATTCAATTCGGCGGGCGATACGTTGGGGAAATATTATCCGTCCACTCCTATCAGAATCGATATGACGGGGAAATTCACGGGTGTTCGTTATGCGACTGCCACCGGTTTGGCACAGGAAAGCGGCATAGCGTGCCCGCGCCCTATTCCCGAAGGGAGTTCTTATATCGGATATGTGGACGATACGGAAAGCGGGCGCGATTATCCCGTAATGCTTGCCGCTACCCGTACGACGGCGGCGTTTGTTACGCGTAAAGGTTTGGTATATGTTTGGGGCAAAAACGGAGTAGAGCCCGTTCACTCGACCGGTTTGTCCGAACAGGCAACGGGGCTGTTGCTGGGAATCTCTACCGATAACGATTGCCACACGACGCCCATGATGATCGATTATGTCGATGCGGCGCCCGATATTTTGCCCGTCGGCCCCACGGGAGGAAAGCCGCAACTGGTAAATTCCATCAGCGGAAGCGAGTACAACTACGTGCTTGCTTATACCGTGTCGGGAAGCAATACGGGAAATTATATGTGGGGACAAAGCATCTACGGACAGCAGCCTCGTAATGTTTCTTATACTTTTGGAAAGACGGATGCCGAAACACAGGTGGTGGTGTATAACAATAGCGCCGTGATCACCGAACGTGCGTATTTGGGCGACGGCAACATCTTTTATATAAGCAACAACAGCTTATATGTCAGCGGCAAGAACTTTGTGGTTCCGAAGACTACTTCGTCGGCAGACGGTGCCATAGAAGGAATCGTCGGGAATATCTACGTATTGAGCGGCGGATATAACGGGAAGACGTTGCCGGCGGGCGTGGATACGATTGATACGGACACCGAGTATGTGAATATCGCCAATGCCGTTACAAGCGGCTATTTCCAGACGGCACTGACTTCCGGGGTGACGTTGTATGATAACAGAGGGAATACGGAAGCGTCGGCCGTATACTACAATTCCGAAGCGCAATTTTATAATGCACGCGGCGGGCGGGTGTATGCCAACGTGGATCGCTCCGTGTTTTCGGCGGGCAACGGATATGCTTATTGGCTCGATGCAAGCGGTAAGCTTTGCGCGCTTGGCGATAATCGGCATGCAAAGATCGGAGGCGGTGCGGACAGACTGACCGGCGGGCAAGTATCGGGCGTCATTAATCAGGATACTTCTTATGTGCAGGTTGTTGCCGGCAAAGTATTGGCCGGTAAGCCCATTGTGGAAGGATATGCTCACAGTACATTGGGCTGGGTACAAGATAAGTGGAACGAGAACGGTACGCTGAAGGACGCTTATGTCGATAGCGAGACAATGCTCAGCGGCTTGCTGACGGCATCGGGTAGCGTACGGGTGTTCGGTTCCATAGAGATTTCCGGCGGAACAACGCGCACAATCGCGCCGACTTTAATCGATGACATTCTTGCGAAAAAAGGACTTTCCGTTGCGGAAAACGGCGGCGTCAATAAAGTGGCGGCTTTGGCAGGCGGTTACGGTAATTGCTTATTTGCGCTTTCCGATTTGGGTAAGATTTATAAGATTTATTACGATATCGCCACTTCGACGTTTAAGTGCGATTTGTACGACAATTTTACGTATGTGGCAAGTAGCGGAAGTCAGCAGACGGTTTCCGATTATTCCAACTGGGCGCTCAACAGCGGAAATACGTCTGTGCAGTTCCATAATAATGCGTATGGCACCGAGGCGCAGGCGGAAATCCGCTTGGCGGGTTCTACGGCGGTCGGACCGGACAATATCGTCAGCGTAACTCCCGTGGACGTAATAAATGCCGAGCAGTCTTACTCCGGTGATGCGTATCGTATGATTTTGCCTGTGTCGCAATGGCGTACCGCACAAAAGGCAGAGCAGAATTATCTTTCCATTCATGCATACGACACCGACGGAAATCGTGACGACGGTATTCTGATGCCGGCGGTTTCTACGGGGAATCCTCAATTGAACGAGGCGGACGGTTCGTTGGCCAGTGTGTTCGACAGTAGTCGGAGTGATAATACGGTAGATACACAGTATTACAATAACAACAAAGCCAACTTCGGAAAGTTGCAATTCTTCTGGTCGGATGCTCCGGCGCAGACCGATGCCTATGCGATTCCCGACGAAGTAGCTTTCCGGTATTTCGATATCGAGTACAAGTATACGCAACAGGCGGGAAGCTTGCCGCAAATCAGCTTTGTCATCACGCCCAAGCAATCTACAATGAATAAGACGATCCTGATAAAGTATTGGGTGGGGCGTTGTGATACGGCGGTGAATTTCGCCGATCTGGAGCGGGAGCGCGACGCCTCGAAATACACATTCTATGACTTTAAGCAGGCAAGCGTGGCTGTTCGTATCAATGATACGATGTTTACGGCAGCTTTCACTTCGGCGAAAGAGGACAGTACAAATTCCGCAGTACCGCTTCTCGACCCGAACAATCCGTACAACAATGCCTATTCGTTGGCGGTAATGAACGTTTCTGCCGGTTTTGAAGCGGTACTCGATCAGTTGGATACTTTGTTGGTCGGTAACTATGCTTATAACCGCACCGCAACAAACAGTCAGCTGTTGTCGAATATTTTAACGGCCGATCCGGGCTTCCCGGCAAGCGCCAAAATCAAACTGGGTAGTTTGGCGTATTACAATGCTTCGGCACAAGAAGATTATCGGGATACTTACAGATATTTGGCAAGCGACCACGACGGAGACATTATTTCCATTACCACTACCGACTTTACTTCTACTACGAATAATTTCCGTGTGAACGTTTATGACGGCGACAAAAAGATTACCGTTTTCATGCCCTTCAAAACAGGGGAAAGTGCATCGCAGTATCTGACATTGGATCTCGAAAACGAAAACGATGCAGCGCTTTTGGCGGAACTCAAGAATTTGTTTGAGAAGACAACCGTCAACGGTCACGTGTTGCGTTTCGATAACCGTTACGGTCTTACGATGTCGGTTGTGTCCAAAAACATGGGGACTGCGGAGGCGCCGAATTATGCGTACGGTATTGAATTCAAATATGCGGTAGCCACTATTACCGCGACAGGTTCTATGACGAGCGGCCTCCGTTATGAAGAGGTGGAAACGGGCGTGTACGATATTTCGCGCCCCATTACCGCCGTTTCGACAGAGGGTACGCCAAGTTATGCATTCGAGCTCAGTTTGCGGGACGAGGTGAACAACCGTTCCATTACATTGGCTAACGGGACGACGGCAAGGCGCGCTATAGAGGTATTCACGCAAGCATCGTTGGTATTCAGCGAGCAGACGGGAAGCGATAATACTCCGGTCGCCAAGCATACCGTATACGGAGCGCCGACCGATTCTGCCGGACATACGTTGGGTGGACTGGGTACAACGACGGAAGACCGTACGGAAAGCGGAAAAACCAACACGTATGTCTATAAAGATATTACACTGAATCTCGGAGTGTCGAGTCAGAAAAACTATCAGATCAATCTCGGAGGGTTGTTTGCGCGTACCGAAAATATCGCGATTTGCTATGATAGCGGTGACGGCGGCCCCGTAACCGGTGAGGCGGCATGGAATAAGCTCAAGAATTCCTTTGTGTCGGGTAGCGACGGCAATGCTTTGGAGCTTACCGACGTGCGCAACAACTATTTCGTAATTTCGCCGCGCCGTGCCGTGGATAATTACGAGTTTACTATCGAAGTGCGCAGATTTCCGCTGAACGGTAATATTTATTCCTTTGTGTATAATGGACAGCAGGCGGAGACGGTATATATCAAGTTTAACGTAAGTGTGCGTTTCAGCGATGCTTTGTTTAGCAAACAGCAGTCGCCCAATAATCCGTCTACCATTACCGGAACCGATCCGGTGGATTTCCCGTTGTCGCAAAGAATATCGACGACCGAGGATATTCTGCGCGATTTTGCCGAAATGGCGGAGATTTCTTCCGACAACAATTCCATTGTCACGGCAGCTTGGAGCGATGATAAGCAGAGTATTCGGCTGACGCCTCGTTCGAGCGGTACGGCGCGCATATATTACAAACTGAAGTTATATGATAAAGTCATCGAGGATAGTTTCCCCGTGCGCGTGGCGACGCTGTCTTTGATGCCTACGGCCGTGAAAGTTGTAAAGGACGAGCTTGTATATTTCAGCGAGCTTATGAACTATATAAACAGTGTCAACGACTTGAACGGCGTTGTGTTGGCATTGAACGACAACAACGGTACGGAGTTGCCGTATCATTTCGAGCGTACGGACGATACGTCCAACAAGGCGGATGCCGATAAGGTATGGTATGAGATCGAATCCATTCCGTTCCTTAGCAAGGTGTATCTCGATTCCAGTAACAAGAAAGCTTATATGGGCATGACGATGGGCGCGTTCGATTCGACGGAAACGGCCCCGATTGTCCGCATTGTAGTCAGCTTTAAGGATCAGAACGGCACGGGAATTTACAATGTGGCGTTCAGAGTGGAACCTGCGGCGCAAAGCTTGCGCGATACCAGTGCGGGCGGAGACGGCGCCGGACTTGTTATAGAGATCAACAAGGGGAGCGGAACGATTACCATTGTAAATCGTGCCGACGATTCCAATGCCGCACGGAACGAAGGGCTTGTGTTGGGAGACGGCGGAAGTTTCCGTATTCCCGTGGAATTCCTGGTCAGCTTGATGTCGGGTACCGAGGATGATCAACGCTTTGAGCTGATTGCCGCGCAAGCCGTGTCGTCCGACGGATATATACGCTATGACAAATATATCGACGTAGCGCTCAACGACGGCGGTTCGGAGTTGTTGATTACGCCGAAGTATCCCACGCAGGATATGTCCGCCGACTATTGCAACGTGCAGGCATCGGTGCGGGTAAAAAATACCAGTTCCGTGACGCTGTTGAATTTCTCGGTGCGCGTAACGGGTATCAAGACCACGCTGGAAAAGAGTCAGTATACGACGCTTATATTGGCCGTGTTCTTCTCGGTGCTTTTGGTGCTTATTATCATATTCTTTATCCGTATGGGACTGTACTGGAAGCGTCGTGCCGAGCAGAAACGGATTGTGAAGAAGAATCAGACGCTTATCAAAATGCGCGATAAGATGCATAACAAGACGGATGCCGTCAGCAAAGAGCGTTTGGTGCACACCAAGTTGAAGATGGAAGATCCGAAGTATGCACGCATGTTTAATTCCATGCGCGCGCAGAAGGAAGCGCAAACGGGTATGTCGCTCGATAATTCCATTGTTGCGCAGAAGGCCGAAACACGCGAGGAAATTTCCAAAGCCGCGAAGAAGAAAAAGAAGAAGGGCGGCAAGCGTTCCTTGGAGGAATTGCAGGCGGAGTTGGCTGCCAAGCGAGAAGCGGTAGCTCGTATGCAAAACGGTGATTTCTCGGATATGCCGGATGTAATGCCGGTAATGGACGGAGCACCTATGGATGGAGCGCCCATGGATCAGCCGATCGTCGAAGATGTTCCTGTGTTCAATGCCGATCCCACGTTTGAGGCGCAACCCGGTTTCGACGGTATGGCGTCGGAACCGATGAGTGAGCCTGCGGGAAGCGAAATGGGACCCGAGGGAATCGTTATTGAGCCGTTTGACGGCGGCGAGGAAAATCAGGGGTAAAGGAAGAAGCGAGATGCAGATGAATAGGGAAGTTTGCGAAAAGAAAATACGAATACGTAAAGTTCTTTCGATGATTGTCCTGGCGATTACGTTGGTGCTGTGTTTTGCCGTATTCACATACGGTAAAGCACCCGTTTCGGCAAGAGCGGCCACCAGCGGATCGATTGTCGATTACAATGCGACTGTCGATGTTACGGTAAATCTCGATGTTAACGGTGCTACGAGTACTACGCCCGAAAGTACGGCGGAAGTGTTCAACGCGCACAACACGACGAACCAGGGCGGCTATAAACAAAGAAACATTTATGTGAACCAATTGTATCCCAATCGCGGCAACGAGATGACGGGGTATACTTTGCGCGTCGGTGGTAGCCGAAATATTTATCACTACAATACCGATTATTTTACGCTCGCTACTTCCGATCCCACGAGTGACGGCAGCGTCGAATATTATCAGTCGCTTATTTTTACGGCAAAGAAATCTACCGAAGCTCTCAGTGAAGCCGCTTGGCCGCGGATTGCACTTGTTTTGTCTAACGGAATCAACGAAATTACGCTTACGGTTCGTGTGCGTATCACGGCAAAATTCTCGCCTTCTCCGTACGATTCTACTTCCGATCGGACCTATTTTGTGGGGCGTCAGCTGAATAGCACGTCTGACGGCCTGTTGGCGTCGAATGCCAACGGCTACAAAGATTTCCCTGTGCGTTTAACCAATTACGAAACGGTGGAAATCAATCTGGAAGAATGTCTTAAGGGCAGAAAGTTGTATGCGGCCGATACTTCCAATCAGTCGTATAAGGCGCCCAAAGACAGAAACTTTGCCGACCAGACGGAAGAGCAGGCGAATCGCGTATTGTTTGACGGCGATTCCAATAAGTATTTGTCGCTAAACGATATAACCGGTTTCCATATTGACAGCATACCTTCCATCGGTACGTTGGTATCGAGCAGCAATATACGCTATTACAACGACGGCAATGCACGTCGTAGCTTTACTATTTCCATGAATATTACCAGCGACGATTTGCTGAATCCCGGTAATTTTGATGAAAATAATAAACTGTGGGAAGGCGACGGCGCTTATTTTGAGCTGACGATAGTTTTGGCGCAGAATAACGGCAGTGATAAGTATACGGTTAAAATTCCCGTTGTTTTTGTGCCCGCTTCCACGCCTAAGCGCAACGCCGAGTTTCGGATGGACACGTCGCTGAATGCCGGAAGCACTCTGAGCTATCCTACCGATGCTACGACCAGTTCCGTAGGATTCAAAACGGTGCGCGTAACGCCCGAGTATCTATGTGATTTCGTTTCGTACGATACCAATAAGATGTACTTTATCGAGTCGGCGCCTACGCCCGATACCAGCGGCGTTGTGGAGGTTATTGCCGCAAAAGAAGGGGATAACGTCTATTACGAAGTTACCGGACTCTCCAATGGCAGTACGGACGTAGTATTCAATGTAAATTACCGCAGTGATAATTCTGCGCACGTGCTGGAAATCCCGGTTACCTTTACGGTATACGGAAGTTACAGTGTGACTTTCGAAACGCGCGGCACAAAGGAACATAAGTATTCTATCAATTCCACTTTGTTTGAGGCGTTGAAAAACGACGGCTATCAGATTGTGGGCGCCCGCATGCTGAAATTGCAGGAAACCGACGAAACATACGTCGAGTTTGGGTACAGCAACGGTACGATTACGCTGACGCCCAAAAAGGACCTTGCGTATACCGACGTAATCGGTATCCGTGTGGAACTGGTGGATATGGAAGGACACCGCGTCGAATTGGATTGCGGGGTGTCTGTCAATCTTAAAGCAAACGATCCGTTCGGTACGTGGCTTACTTGGCAGAAAGTATTGTTTTGGATCGGCATCGGTTTAGGTGTTGCATTGCTTATATTGTTGGTTGTTTGGCTGTTTATCCGTTCGGCACATCGGCATAAGATCGACGAATTGGAAACGAGCGCACCGACAAGTGCTTATATTATCAAATTGAATTCTACGATTGCGGCTGCGCAGGCACAACAAAAAGCCGCTGCGGCACCGGCATATCCCAATTCGCAGCAGATGATGCTTGCGGGGACACCCAACCAGGCGCCTGTTCCGCCCAATCCCGCGGCAATGCCGCCTATGCCCAATGCATTGCCCAATAGTATGTCGAATACCGAGCCGGGGGCCGATTTGGCCGGTGCTTTGCCGCTGGGCGTTACGCCGCAGATGTCTACGCCTGCATATTCGGCGGGAGGCTATCCGAGTACGGGCGAATGGTCTACGGGCGTTACGCCGTCCACAGGTGCTACGTCGTCCATGGGGGTTACGACCTCTATGACGGAAGAAATCTATATTCCGCTTTCCGACGAAGAACTGTTGCAGCGTATTTACGAGGAAAAATTCGAGCCGCGCGGTATGCTCAAGCGTACATTCGATAAGAGCAAGGATTTGCAACGGCGTGAATTGGAAAAAGAGAAGGCGCGTATTCGTGACGACGTGCGTGCCGGCATGTCGATAGAAGAGGCTTGCAAATCGACGAAACAACGCGAATTGGACGCTGCCGGTATGGTTACGGGTGACCGTACGGTAGATACGCAACCTGTTATGCAGTTGGATCCTCTGATTGTATTGTTGGGATTCGATCCCGCAGATCCTATCGTTGCGGACGTGAAAGCGGAAGAGCCGCAAGAGGATTGGACCGACGATATCAAGAAATTAAAAGCGGCAGAATATAACAATCAACGTCTTCATGCGGAACTGTCGATTATCGAGAGCCGTTTGGATGCTATTGACTCGGCCAATACAAAGACCGAATCGGATGTGGAAAATACGCATGGGGTTGTGGATAATCTCACGGCGGAAATGCGCAAAGTAGAACAAGAGCTTGACGACAAGAATATGGCGCTTGCCACAGAGCGTCGCAAGTCCGCAAAAGAGGCGCTTACCAAAGAAGTCGCCGATTTGGAAACGCGTATTAAAGCAAACAAAGATGCGATTACTGCGCGTCGGGGCGATTTGGAAACGTATACCGGACTACTTGCCCGCCTCAAGGAGATCGGCGAGGATTATGCCGGCAAGAAAGAGGTCACGCAAGCATTGGTTGCTTCCAGTGATCAGGAATTGGCTGACGCACAGGCGGAAGCGCAACGGATTGCCGATTTGGCGGCGAAAGCAAAACGGCAGGCCGAATTGAACGCCAAATTGGAAATTCTCAATCCCATGATGCTGACGGTCAATACGTTGGATGACGAGATCAAGGAATTGACGCATTCCATCGAGCACAGTTCGAAAGAAAAGGATTCGCTGAAGACCAAAGTGACGGCATTGCAAACGGAAATGCTTTCTACGACCGATCCGGCCAAGATTACCGAATTGAATGTCAGCATCAAGGATTACAACAAAGAAATTTCCGATTTGGATCGCGCCGCTACAGCCAATACGTCGCTGAAGTCCAATAAGGGAATCGAGATGGCTTCCGTTCGTCGTAAAGCTAACGAGTTTATCGAGAAAGAAGAAATCGAGGTGGACGACATCATTAAGGCGGAAGACCAGATTATCGGTCAGCTTGCTTTGGAAAAACTCCGCCTTCAGACCGAAGCCGAAAAGACGAAAGCCGAAGAGGCTGTTGCGCATTGGCAGGCAGAATGTGATTCTTTGGTAAACAATCTCGACAATATGGTTATGGAAGCTGCCGCGGTGGTTGCGGCTCGCGTACAGGAATCGGAAGAAGCGCTTGCGAATGCACAAGCTAAATTTGCCGAGACGGAAGCCGCCATCGAGGCGTGCGACAACGACGACGAGCGTCTTAACCTTACGATGGAGCAGATGTCCTTGCAAGAGGAAATCACCACGCTCACCGAGACGGTAGAGACAATGCGTGCCGAGGGTATCAAGACCAATTTGGAGTGCCGTCAGCATGGCGAGGAAGAAATCGAGAATGCGCGCGAAGAGTTGGCGCGTGCTACGGAAGACTTTGAGCGTGCGACCAATCGTTATAACGACGTGAGCACCAACATCAATCCGTTGGATTTGATTGCGTCGGGTAGCGGTGTGATTTCGCAGGATCGCAAGAAGATCGAGGCGGAAAATCTCAAAAAGCTTCTGAAAGAATCGCAGAATGCGGCCGAGCAGGCGAAACTTCAGGCGCAGATGGCGCAAGAGGAAGCGGAGCGTGCGGTAGCCGATGCGCGGCGCGCGTCCGACGAAAGCAAGGCAGAAGCGGAACGTATTGCGCAAGAAGCTATGGAAAAGGCGGAAGCCGCGAGAGAAGAGGCCGAACAACGTGCCAAGGAAGAAGCGGAACGCGCAAGACAAGAAGCCGAAGAGGTGAAGCGGCTTGCGCAGGAAGAAGTGGAAAATGCGCGTCGTTTGGCGGAAGAAGAAGCGGAACGTGCAAGACAGGAAGCTGAGGAAGAAGCGGAGCGCATGCGCCTTGAAATGGAGGAGCACAAGCGCTTAGCCAAAGAAGAAGCGGAACGCGCAAGGCAAGAAGCGGAGGAAGAAGCGGAACGCATGCGCCTTGAGATGGAGGAGCATAAGCGCTTAGCCGAAGAAGAAGCGGAACGTGCGCGCAAAGAAGCGGAGGAAGAAGCGGAACGTGCGCGTAAGGAGGCCGAAGAAGAGGCAGAGCGTGCGCGTAAAGAAGCCGAAGAAGAAACCGAGCGTGTCCGCAAAGAGGCCGAAGAAGAAGCGGAGCGTGCGCGTAAAGAGGCAGAAGAAGAGGCAAAGCGTAAAGCGGAAGAAGAAGCCGAAGAAGAGAAGCGTAGGGCCGAAGCGGAGGAAGAGGAAGCAAAACGCAAGGCGCGCATCGAAGAAAAGGTAGCGAAGCGTAAAGAAGAAATTGCCAAGCTTCGCGACGAGCTCAAGAACATCGCCGAAGAGGAGCAAGGCACTGCATTACGTGAAAAGTTCTATCAGATGCAGTTGGGCCTCGACGAGGATGAAAAGACGTCGCAAGAATTGAATGATTTGCTGAATAAGTCAATGGACGATGCAAGTCATGCGGCAGAACTGTCTCGTTATAAGAAATTGGCGAATCAGAAACCGCGCAGAATTGTGAAAAAGGTGACGGAACGGGTGAACCGTGTTCCCAAAAAGAAGGGAGCAGCCGGAAGATCCAAGGCGCGGCGTCCGAGTTCGGCGAGACCCGGCGCTCGTTCGGGTAGCGGTGCACGGCGTCCGAGTTCGGCAAGACCCGGCGCCCAGTCGAGTAGCGGTGCAAGACGTCCGAGTTCGGCAAGACCCGGTACAAGAAGACCTACAGGTTCAAGACCTACGAAAAAATAAATTAAGGAAGAAGGCGCGAAAGTAGAGTATGAAAAATTTATTTGATGAAACGAGTAAACTTTCCATGGCGGATGACGACGATTACGACGAGTATGAGGAAGAAGTCATCGAGCGCGACGAGGAGTATGACGACGGCGACGACGAGGAAGAGTACGACGACGAAGACTACGATGATGAGGAAGAGTACGACGACGAAGAAGAGTACGATGACGAAGACGACGAAGAGTACGACGACGGCTATGACGATCAGTACTACGATGATCGTCTGAATAAAGTACTTGACGAACTTGCCGACTTGAAACGCAACATGGCGACACCGGCAATGCCTGCTCCTGCTCCTATGATGCCGCAACAGGCGCCGATGGTGCAGCCGCATGTACTTTTCTCTGTGCCTATGCAACAGAACAATAACGAAGTCGTCATGTACAACGAGATTTC
>CAMUPJ010000033.1 GCA_947090725.1 uncultured Clostridia bacterium | reverse complement strand
CCGCTTATCGGAATTGGAGAGTCTTGCCTACGGAGAAAGTGGGGGAAAACGAATATATCGGCTATACCGAGGTTTACTCCGCCGATAAACCGATCTTTGCTTTTGCCTGCGTTACCACCGAAAGCGGATTTGCTTTCAGTTCTCCCATTGTAAAGAAAATTCCCGAACAACTGCATATGACGCCCACCACCATCGCAAAACGTCGTCTTGTATACGACAGCGATATGGAAATCGACGATTTCTTCACCCTCGGATCCGCCCCCGCGCTTACCATGAAAACAGGGCCTTTCGATATCGGAGGCATTTGCAGTCAATCGGTGATTTGTACTTACAAAATAGGCGACGCTACGTTCAGCGGTCCGAGCGACGGTGTTTTGCAACTGTTGCTGTTTTCTCCGGTATCGCAAAAAATCAAATTTTCCGTCATCGACGGAGAGCAATTCACTACCTATTCTTGCGAACAAAACGTATCTCCCGAAACCGACTGGACAAAAATTATGTTGCCGGCTTCTCAACTCAAATCTTCCGACGGTTCTTTACCCGGTTGGGATCACGCGATATTTTTGCGCATCGATTCGCAAGAAGAAATTATTATCAGTTCTCTTTTGTGGGTCTGACGTATTCCCTCAAAACAAATATCACTCGTCTATACTATAATTTAACGGTAACCTTATGAGCGAAACAACTGTTATAAAAAATCCCTCTTCCAAAAAGAAGAAAAAGGAACCTTGGGAAGTCGTTCTCAAGGATCGGTTCTTGCGCAATGAAAAACCGGAAAATCCGTACATTATGGCTTTTCTGTATTTCATCGTTTTCTTCCGGAGTTTTCTGATAGTATTCGTTTGTTTCTTTCAGCTATGCAAAGTGCAAGGCTCGAGTATGCAAAACACTTTGTACGGCGGAGACCACGTGTTGCTGTTTCGCACAACTTCCACCTACAAACGCGGAGATATCGTCGTGATTACCAAAGGCGACGAAAACGAATACAATATCATCAAGCGCGTTATTGCCACCGAAGGAGATGCTTTGCTTTTTCACGTGGTGGACCCTACCGATAAAGAATCGGAAGTAACCGTACAACTCAAGAAAAAAGACAGCGATACATTCGAACTGTTAGAAGAAAAATTCATTGCCGAACCGATGAAAAAAAATCAAAGCTTTCGCGCGGGTTTCGAATTCGATACCGAAATCTTGATTCCCGAAAAGCATATTTTCGTGATGGGAGACAACCGAAACCACAGCGAAGATTCCCGCAGCGAAGACGGAGCCTATCCCATCAGTTCCGTATACGGAAAATCTTTCATGAAAGTCAGCAAAGGTTCTATTTTGGAAAAACTGCTCAGTTTTCTCTATCACGAAAACAACGCCACGTAATCGTATGAAAGCGTTTATTACGCAAAGGAACAGTTATCATGGTAAAAATCACTTGTGATTCCACAGCCGATCTCGATTATCTTTTTCGGGAAAAAAATATCGACGTGTTGCCTCTTATCGTCACACTGGGAGATAAGAGCTATTTCGACGGGGTAGATATTACGCCGCCGGATATTTTTTCTTACGTAAAAGAAACCAAAGTATTGCCGAAAACGGCGGCGCGCAGTGAAGAAGATTTTTACGACTTTTTCCGTAAGTATACCGATGAAGGAACAGAGGTCGTTCATTTCAATATTTCGAAATCCATGTCGGCAAGCCACAACATGGCGTGCAATGCGGCCAAACGACTCCCCGGCGTATACGTGGTAGACAGCGCAAATCTTTCTACCGGCACGGGACTTTTGGCGCTTTATGCCGCCGACCTGGCACAAACGGGCAAAAGCGCCGAAGAAATTTACAATGCCGTATGTTCCCGCATTCCTTCGGTACAAGCTTCTTTTGTCGTAGATACGATGGATTATTTGCACAAAGGCGGCCGTTGCAGCGGCATTGCGAAGTTCGCCGCTTCCGTTCTTCGGATCAAGCCCACGATATTGGTCAAAAACGGCGCCATGGTCGTGGGAAAAAAATATATGGGTTCGTTCGATAAAATCATTCTCAAATATGTAGACGACACCCTAAAAACATTCGATACCCCCGATCTTACGAGAATTTTCATTACCCATACCTATGCGGATCCGCAAACGGTAGAGAAGGTGCGCGAAGAAATCGCCCGCATAGCTCCCTTCTTAGAGATTATCGAAACAAAAGCAGGTTGCACCGTAACAAGTCACTGCGGCAAAAATACGCTCGGCATTCTCTATATCAACGACGGCGACCGAGCAAACCATGGATAAACTCTTTTCCTACATTTCCTCTTTTACAAAGGAAGAAACGGCGCGCACCGCGGTAAACCGAATGGAAATTTACCGCGACTTTTTATTGGAGAAAAACGCACAATTCAATCTGACTGCCATCACCGATCCCGACGAAATCGAAGAAAAGCATTTTATCGATTCCATAGCCGCGTTTCCCTTCGTACACGGATCGGTAGCCGATATCGGAAGCGGCGCCGGATTTCCCGCCGTTCCATTGAAGATATTACTTCCCGATCATTCTTTTACCCTGATCGACAGTTTGCGAAAGCGAGTGGATTTTCTTACGGAATTGATCGAACGGTTGCAACTGGATAATATCCGCGCACTGCATTCCCGTGCGGAAGATTTGCCGAAAGACGTATTGTACGATACGGTGGTCGCTCGAGCCGTTTCCCGTCTTGCTACGTTGGCGGAATACTGCATTCCGTTTGTACGGATAGGGGGATTGTTTATCGCCTACAAATCGATAGACAGCGACGAGGAAATCAAAGAAGCGGAATATGCCGTTTCTCTTTTGGGCGGTAAAATCGAAAGAACGGAAGATTTACGGTTATACGGATCGGACGTACAAAGACGGTTGGTACTGATTCGAAAAATAGAAGAAACACCTTCGAAATATCCGAGAGGGCAGAACAAACCGAGAAAACAACCGCTTCTTAGGTAAGTAAGTATATATATAGTATTGGGTAGTAGCAGTTTCAGTAGTATATGGGGAAATGTGGACAATCCCATATATTGCGTAAATTCGGAAAAACAAAGCATTTCCCGCTACCAAATATTGAAAATGGCGGTGCGGGAACGTTGTGTATAAACCGAGCAGTTTTGTTCTTTTTTCCAACAAAGTATCCACACAAAAAAAAGAAAAAGAAAAAAAGAAGCGGAAAACAGTGAACGAACGAAAAAGTTATCCACCGAGTTATTCACAATGTGGACAACTTCCGTGGAAAGCTTTGTGTATAAGTAAGGATTCGACGAATATGGCCGACAAGACAAGGGAAATTATAGCCGCAATAGCCACGCCGCTTGCGAGAGGGGCGATCGGTTGCGTGCGCCTTTCGGGAAAGGGAAGCGCGGCGCTGGTTGCACGTTTGACGGGGGTACGGTTCGATGCGCCCGACGCCGCCGAATCCCGACATGCCCGCATGACGCCTTGTATCTTTACGGGACGCGTTCGCGATCGGATTATGGCGGCGGTGTACTACGGGGACAAAAGCTTTACGGGAGAGGAAAGTGCGGAACTGTATTTTCACGGCGGTACCTATCTGATGGAACAGGCGCTGTGCAGCGTTTTGGACGAAGGCGCACGCATGGCCGAAGCGGGCGAATTTACGCGGCGGGCGTTCCTGAACGGAAAAATCGATCTGACGCAGGCGGAGGGAATCGGAGATCTGATCGACGGCGACAGTTTGGTGGCGCTGGAAGCGGCCTACGAGCAAAGCGAAGGCAAGACGCGCACCGCCATCGAAGAACTGTACGATGCGGCGGTAACGCTCGCGGCCAAAGCGGAAGTGAGCATCGATTATCCCGAAGAGGATATAGAGGAGCAGACGCGCCCGCAGTTATGCGATGCAATCGACACACTTACGGCACGCATCGACACGGAATTGCGCGGATATGCCGGCGGACGCATTCGCAGAGAGGGTGCGCGCGTAGTGTTGGCGGGCAACGTGAATGCCGGCAAAAGTACGCTTTTCAATACGCTTCTCGGGGCCGATCGCGCCATTGTGTCGGACGACGCGGGAACTACCCGCGACACGATCGAAGAAAAAATGCGGTACGGCGGCATTGCGTGCGTACTGATCGATACGGCGGGACTCCGTCAAACCGATAACCGTGTAGAGCAAATGGGAATAGAGCGGAGCCGAGCGGCCATGCAATCGGCGGAGATTGTGGTGCGGGTGGGCAAAGAGCGTGGGGAGCTTGCCGACGCGCAAAGCGGCGAGATTCGCGTGTGGAACGATACCGACGCGTCCGTTGCGGGAGAAACGCTGGCCGACGGAACTATTCGACTGAACGCCAAAACGGGAGCGGGCACGGAGATTTTGCTGGAAACGATCGTGCAAAGGGTACGTAGCGAAGCGCGCGGCGGCGGACACATCAATAATGCGCGGCAGTACGAAGCGCTGAAAACGGCGGCGGATAGTTTGCGACGGGCGCGGATCGCCACGCAAGAGTGGACGCTGGATTGCGTATGCGCCGATCTTCGCGACGCGATCGAGGCGCTCGGGCGCATTACGGGACGGAACGCGAGCGAATCGATCATCGCCGAAATATTCGATAAGTTCTGCGTCGGCAAATAAGCGCGTTGTGGCGGGAAAATTAAGAAGAGAAAAAAAAGTATGAATAAAACCAATCAAAAAATCATTGATACCAATAAGAAGGCGTACTTCGATTACGAAATTCTCGAAACGGCGGAAGCGGGCATCGTTCTGTCGGGAAGCGAAGTCAAGTCGATTAAGCTGGGCAACGCGCGACTGCGCGACAGCTTTTGCCGACTGGACGGCGGCGAAGCGTGGATCCTGAATTTCTTTATCGCGCCGTACGACAAAGGGAACGCCTTTGCTCCCGAGCCGCGACGCAATCGGAAACTGTTACTGCACCGCGCGGAAATCGACAGGCTGGAAGGGAAAATCCGGCAGAAAGGATATACGTTGGTGGCCACCAAACTGTACTTTTCCGGCAATCGGGTCAAAGTGGAAATCGGACTCGGACGCGGCAAAAAACTGTACGACAAGCGCGAGACCGCGCGAGAAAAGGTTGTCAAACGCGACGTGGAACGTCAGATCAAAGAAAGCAGTCGCTGAGAAAAGCACTCGGCAAGCAATACCGACAAAACATACGGGAGTGTAGAATGGAATTCAACGAATTTATGCAACATGTCATGCCGCTTATCCAAAGACTCGGCGAAAAGGCAAAAGAGAGCACCGTCATCGATAACGGATATTACCGCAAGTACGAAGTCAAGCGAGGACTTAGAGACGAACACGGCAACGGCGTATTGGCGGGTCTGACCGATATATCGGATATCGTAGGGCAGACGGAGCCGGACGAAAACGGCAAACGCGTGCCTTGCGAAGGGATTCTGAAATACCGCGGAATCGATATCAAAGATATCGTGCACGGTTTTGTGGCGGAAAATCGGTTCGGATTTGAAGAAACGGCGTATCTCTTGTTGTTCGGCGGTTTGCCCGATGCAAAAGAACTGAACGAATTTTGCGATATCCTGTGGGGATTTCGCAGTCTTCCCGTTTCGTTCGTGCGGGATATCATCATGAAAGCGCCCGCCGCCGACATGATGAACGGCCTGAGTCGCAGTGTGCTCACCCTCTATTCGTACGACGAGCAGGCCGACGATATTTCCATTGCCAACGTGCTTCGGCAGTGTCTGCAACTCATTGCGCAGTTCCCGCTGTTGAGCGTATATTCCTATCAGGTGTTCCGCTATTATCATGAGACGGGCGGACTCATCATTCACACGCCGGAACAAGGTCTTTCCACCGCGCAGAATATGTTGCATCTTTTGCGTGCCGACGGGAAGTTTACCGAGCTGGAAGCAAAGATTCTCGATATGATGCTGGTATTGCACGCCGAGCACGGCGGCGGCAACAATTCCACTTTTACCACGCACGTGGTTTCGTCGTCGGGCGCCGACACCTATTCGGTGGTGGCGGCGGCGCTCGGATCGCTCAAAGGCCCGCGGCACGGCGGCGCCAATATCAAGGTGGTACACATGTTCGAGGACATGAAAGCGAATTTGCGCGATCATTCCGACGGAGCGGTGCGCGATTATCTGAATAAACTTCTCAATCGGGAAGCGTTCGATCGGTCGGGACTCATTTACGGCATAGGACATGCCGTATATTCGATCAGCGATCCCCGCGCGCAGATTATCAAATCGTACGTGGAACGGCTTGCCGAAGCCAAGGGGAAAACGGAAGATTACAAATTGTATGCGGCTGTCGAGCGGCTTGCGCCCGAGATCATTGCCGAGCGCAGAGAAATGTACAAAGGCGTATCGGCCAACGTGGATTTCTATTCGGGATTTATCAACGCCATGTTGGGCATTCCCACCGCACTGTTTACGCCCATATTTGCCGTGAGTCGCATTGTGGGGTGGAGCGCGCACCGTATAGAAGAGTTGAGCAACAACGGCAAGATCATTCGCCCCAATTATAAATGTATCTCGCAAAACAGGCCGTACATACCGCTCAAAGACAGATAAAACATCGCAGAGCGGGAAATCGATTCGGAGCAGAGTGTATGAACCAAACGCAAAAATTCATGGTAGCGGCCGTCTTGGTCGCGGCGGGTATTCTGGCCGTGGTGTTTCCCATATGGGAAGGGGTGCTGTGCGTCACCGTGGCAACGGCGGGCATCGTCTATGCCATGTGCATGGGAACGGTGTGCCGCACGGTATTGCGCACCCGCGGCGCCCGCACCTTGACGATGGCGGCCTACGTAATCGCCGCCGCGGGCGTCTTGTTGATCCTCAATCGGTTTTGGGGATTTGTAGATGCCCGCTATCTTATGTTGGCGGAGCTGGTGGCGGTGGGATGGGTTACGATCGGACTCGGATTGCAGTGCAAAGACGGCGGTTTGCGCGTTTGGCCGACGGTTGTCATAGCGGGCATCGGCACCGTTGCGGCGGGGCTGTTTGCCCTTCTGCGCGTAGAAGCGGTATTTACGGTGGGATGCGTGACGGCGGTCATCCTCTTGTTCCGTAAAGATATTATGCAACTGTGTATCCGCCCGAAAGACGAAAAGGGACGAAAGATCGTGACGATCAAAGCAAAGGATATCGAAATCATTCCCGCCGAGGAAGAGGAAAACAAGCAATAGATAAGCGAGCGGCTTTTCGCAGAGGAAGCCGCTTGCTTTTGTTTGCGCGGTGATCGAGGGCGGCGATTGACATTCGGGCGACGGCGGGATATAATAAAGAAAGCTATGGCAAAAGAAGCAAGACAAAGCGTTTTATGTAAAAACGACGTGATCGAGGCGGATATCGACGATATCGGGTGCGACGGCGAAGGCATCGCGCACGTGGACGGCTATACCGTCTTTGTGCCGTATGCGTTGACGGGCGAGCGGGTGCGGGCGCATATCATTCTGGCAAAGCCCACGTTTGCGGTGGCCAAGTTGCTGGCGGTATTGCGCGCTTCTCCCGACCGTTGCGCCCCGTTTTGTCCCGTGTTCGGCAAATGCGGCGGATGCACGTTGCAACATCTTTCGTACGAGGCGCAGTTGCGCTATAAGCGCGCAACCGTCCAGGGCGCTTTTCGCAAGACGGCGCAAACGGAAACGGCCGTCGGCGAAACGGTGGCAAGCCCCAAGCAAACAAGCTACCGCAACAAGATGAGTTTGCCGGTGCGCGGGACTCCCGCGGTCGTGGGGTTCTTTGCGGCGGGGACGCACCGCGTCGTACCCATCGAAAGTTGCCCCATTCAGTTCGAGGGGAACGGAGCGCTTTTGCGGGCTTTTTGCGGTTTTCTGCATGAAAATCATATTTCCGGCTACGACGAAACGACGCACGGCGGCACGGTGCGGCATCTGTCGGTACGTATGCTCGACGGGTTTGCCACGGTGACGGTGGTGATAAATGATCCCGCGCAGGAAAAAGCGCTGTTGCCCTTCGACGACGTGCTGCGGCAACTGTACAAAGAAAAGTACGCCTATTATATCAATAGCAATACGAGCGCGGGGAACCGCATTCTCGGCGCCGTCAGCAAGCGGGTGGGCGGAACCGATGTGCCGATACGTGCGGACGGGTTGCGCTTGTGCGTGCATCCGCACAGTTTCTTTCAGGTCAACGACGGCGTGCGGGAACTTTTGTATGCGCAAGTCGTACGCGAGGCCGCGGCGGAAGAGATCGTAGACGCGTACAGCGGCGCGGGAGTGCTCAGCGCACTTCTTTCCCGTGTCGCCCGCCAAGTGACGGCGGTGGAAATCGAGCCGAAAGCGGTGGATTCGGCGCGCGATCTGCTGGCGCGCAATCATATAGAGAACGTGGAATTGGTTTGCGGAGATTGCGCCGAACGGTTGCCGCGCATCGTAGCGGAAAAGAAGGATTTTACGTTGGTACTCGATCCGCCCCGCGCCGGTTGCGACGTGCGCGTGCTCGATGCGGCAATTGCTTCCCGTCCGCGGAAAATCGTATATGTTTCCTGCAATCCCGCGACGCTTGCACGCGACGCCGCACGTCTCGGTAAGGGCGGGTATGCGCTTGCGCGCCTGACGCCTTTCGATATGTTTCCGCACTCCGGCAATACGGAGTGTCTGGCGGTTCTGACGCGCGGTTCGCCCGATAAATAAGATAAAAAATTTCGTTGCCAAAGAGAAAAATGCGTGATATAATCATATATATACACAAGTAGGAGAAAACTAAAAAAGGGTGGCGACCCGCAATACGCAAAAGGAGAAAACATGAGGAAGAAGTTTGCAGGGATGATCGGCATTGTGCTGGCGCTTGTGCTGGTATTTTCGTTAGGCGCATGTAATGCCAAAAAAGAAAAGACAATCGATAAAGGGGAAGCGGTAGGCAAAGCCATTACGGCGTTGTTGCAAGCGGACGGATTTACGGTAAACGTAGAAGCCAACGCGTACAATCCCGCTACCGACAAGCAGGAAGACAGCAAAGAATTGCTTTCGGTCAAAAAGACGACGAACGGATACGATTACCGTCTCGACACCGTGGGGGCGGACGGAACGCGCACGGCAGAGATGGCCAAGATCGGAAACATCGCCTATATGCTGACCGAATCGGAAACGACCGTATACGAAACGTATTTTGCGAAAGACGCTTTGCCGCAAGGCATATCGGTGGCCGATCTCGGCACGGAGATCACCGCGATGCTTTCCGGGGTAGCGGGAACGGTAACGAGCAAAGATAAAACCTACACGATCGAAGTGGAAGAAAACTACAAGAGCGACGTACAAAAACTGATTGACTTTATCGTGGGCGGCAAGGATCGGCAAGTGGGAGAATACTTGGCGGAAACGTTGCATCCTTCGTATACCCGCACGGCGCTTGTAAACGATATCAATGCGATTTTTGCCAACAATATTACGTTGGGCGCCATGGTGCAGGCTATCGATGCTTTCTTTACGCATATTCATTCGGACATGACGGTCAAGAGTATTATGGACGAATTGTTTGCGGCGGCGGAAATGACGGCAACCGATATATACACGCTGATCGGCAACGCGTCGCTGCCGAAGCCCAAGGCAACCGATACGGCATACGATTACTTGATAAGCATCGGCGCGTTGATGCCGGTGGATATGCTGTTGCAGTCCGCTACCGACGGTAAAGCGAGCTTGGCGGATATCCGCGGAATGATCCTGTTGATGCTGGACGATGACGACTGCATGTTTGACGATCTGTACGATACGATGGTGGCGCCCAAGCTGAGCCTGTTGGTGGCGGAAAGCGTACTTTCGCACAGCAAAGACGCCGAATTCTTTGCGGAGATTATCTTCGGCGATACGCCGTTGTTAGTGACGGAAAATCTCGAAAAAATCACCGTAGGCGATATGCAGATACACATTACGGCGGTATTGGACAGCAACGATTGCCGCTTTAAGACGATTTCGGTAGCGGCCAAGAACGAGCTGGGGTACCGCGATACCGATACGAGCGAGAAACAGTTGCTGAAAATCGATACGACGGCGGAACTTACGTTCGATTATGCGGCGGTAGCGAATATTGCGCAACCGGAAACGGGGGCAATCGCACCGTGCTTTTTGGTAGACTTGGATACCGTGACCGATATGTTGCCCATGACCGGCGGCACGCAGATCGCCGTATTCGAAGGGCGCGGCTATACCTTTACCGAAGTTACGTTGCGCGGTTCGGACGGAGAAGCGATTGACGTATCGTATGCGGCGGGTAAAGTCACGCTTTCGGCGGAAGCGGTTGCGGCGATTTGGGAACAGATCAACCAAGGCAACGTAGCGTATCTGAACATTCTGTTTACCGATGCCGACGAAGGCGATTACGGATTGGGATGCAGCTTCGGCTACGAGTATTCTTACAATTTTGGATTCGACGAGAACGAATACGGATCGGTGGGATTCGATTTCGCGGCGTAACGCTGTCGAAAAATTACGGAAAACAAGAAAGAGGCGGCGCAAAAATGCGCGGTCTCTTTTTGTTTTCTCTGCGGCGGCGGTTGACTTTTGGCGGGGGTGCGGGTATAATATACGCATGATCAGACTGATAGCCACCGATCTCGACGGCACACTGCTGGGCGACGACAAACAAATCCCGCAAGAAATCTTCACGCTGGTTCCGCAACTCCTGCGCATGGGGATTACGTTTGTGGCGGCATCGGGGCGATCGCCGTATACGCTTCGCGCCGATTTTTCTCCCGTGGCCGACGACATCGACTATCTTTGCGACAACGGCGCGGTGGCGGTCTGCGGCGGCGAGACGATTTTTACCCGTCCCGTTCCGCAGGAAATCGTGCGCGAAGTGGTGACGTTTTGCGAAAGCGAAGAAGTACACGTGCTTTTGTGCGGCAGTAAAATGACCTATCTCGTGCCGGTAGAAGGGACGGTGTACGAGCCGCATGTGCGCCCGTACTACTTTCGCAGAGTTCCGCCCGATCAACTGCTCGATACCGGCGACGCAATCAACAAGATTGCCATTTGCGATCTGCGCAATCCCAAAAGCGGATCGTACGACCGTCTCGTGCGGTTGCTGAACGGGCGGGCGGCGGCGACGGTGAGCGGCGATATCTGGATGGACGTCATGCAAAACGGCGTAGACAAAGGGCAAGCGCTGGCCGCCATCCAAAAGCACCGCGGCATTACGCCCGACGAAACGGTGGCATTCGGCGACTATTACAACGATATTCCGCTTCTCGGTCGCGCGCGGTATGCCTATGTAATGAAAAACGCAAATGAAGACATGTTCCGTTACGGCAACCGAGTGGCCGAAAGCAATAACGACGGCGGCGTACTGCGCGTACTCCGCGCCATCGCAGACGGCACCTTTGCGCTGTGACGCATGTATACATAGCCCCAACCCAAAAAATTCAAGCAAACGTAAAGAGGTAGAAAATGAGTCAAGAAGAACTCCGCGACGCAACGGGTCGCACCCAAGAAGAATTCCTGCAAGAATACGACCGTACCAAATACGACCGCCCGAGCTACACGGTAGATAATCTGCTGTTTGCCGACTGCGGCGACGGCTTGGCCATCCTGATGGTGCGCCGCGGCGGACACCCGCATATGGGGCAATGGGCGTTGCCCGGCGGGTTTGTAAGCGCCGACGAGTGCGCCGAAGATGCGGCGGCGCGCGAACTGAAAGAGGAAACGGGCATCGAGGTGGCAACCGAGCAACTGTTTACCGTATCCACGCCGGGCAGAGACCCGCGCGGCTGGACGGTATCCACCTGCTTTATGGGACTTTTGCCCGAGCCGATAGAACCCAAGGCGGGAGACGACGCCGCCGAAGCACGGTGGTTTACCGTGGATTATCTGGCGTCCGGCGATACATATAAACTCATTCTGCGCGCAGACGCGGTGACCGCCACCGCCGAACTGAAAGTCGCGCGCACCCAAGACGGCAAGGTGGATGTCAACCGCAGTACGGTGCTCGTGCGCGACGGCATCGCTTTCGACCATGCGAAAATCATCTTGTACGCGGTGGAATCGTTGTAAGCGGAACGCAACGGACGGGAAAGGTACGCAATGAAAGTTATCGGCAAACAACACAACAGTAAGATGTGTATTATCTGCGGGCTGGACAACGAGTATGGCCTGCGGGCGCCTTTTTACAATATGGAAGACGGCAGTGTGATGACGCGGTTTCGGTACCGCGAACAGCACCAGAGCTATCCCGAGCGGGTACACGGCGGATTGATCACCGCAATGCTTGACGAAATGGGACTGCGGGCGCTTTGGGCGCAAGAGGGAAACGAGGACACTTTCGGCGTGACGTTCACCCTCGAGACCAAGTACCGAAAACCGGTGCCGTACGGCGAGGACCTCATCGGGCGGGGAAAGATCGTGAAGAATACCCCCAAATTTTTTGTGACCGAGGCGAGCATCATGGATCGCTTCGGCAACGTATTGGCCAACGGAACGACCAACTATCTCAAGCTCGATACGCAGAAAATCGCAGAGGGCATCGTCGTGCATGACGAGATGTGTTATCTGATTGAAGACGGCGTGACCGAAATACTATAATCGAAAGGAACGGGAGCATGAACGGATTCGACTTTTCTTTGGTAAAAGAAGCTACCGACGCGCGGATCGCCCGAGGAATCCTGCCCGGCGCGGTGCTGTGTGTGAATATAGAGGGCAAACGGGTATACGAATATTGCGCCGGTTACAGCGACGTGGAGAATAAAACACCGCTTCGTAAAGACGCGATTTTCCGCTTGGCCAGCATGACCAAACCGATCGCGGTGGCGGCGGTACTCCGTGAACAAGACGCAGGGCGGTTGTCCGTAAAAGATAACGTAAGCAAATATATTCCCGCTTTTGCCCAAACGGTAAAGGTGGGGAAGTTGGACGAACACGGCAACGTGGTATTCGATAAGAAGGCCGCGCGCGAACTCACCGTCGAAGACCTTTTGACCCACGGTTCCGGCTTGGGCGCGGGACCGGTGGGCGATAAGCAGCTTGCCGAAGGCAACCGTACGCATTGGCATACGCTGGAGGAAGCCGCCGAGGGATACGCGAAGTGGTATCTGGATTTTTCGCCGTGTACGAGCCAGTTTTACAGTGCGCTGACGGCGCTCGACGTAGCCGCGCGTATCGTGGAGATCACGTCGGGGCAATCGTACGAAGCGTATCTTAAAGAGCATATTTTTGCACCGCTCGGAATGAAAGACACCACGTATCACTTGCGCGCAGAGCAAAAGACGCGGCTTGTACCCATGTATCGTCTCAGCGACGCCGCCGACGCCATCACGCCCGAACCGCATTTCGGATACGCCGGACACGACGGGTTCCCCGAAGGGTGCGAGTCGGGCTGTACCTGCCTATTCAGCACCATGGAAGACTATTCGAAGTTTGCCGAGATGCTGTGCGGCGAGGGGGAAACGAACGGCGTGCGGATTCTTTCGCGCGAAGCGGTGCGCGCTATGCGCACGCCCTACTTCGAGGACGGATTCGCGGGGATGAATCCCTACTTTATCTGGGGATACGCCGTGCGCGTGCGGTGTGCGGCAAAAGACGGCGAGCAGGAGCTGACGCCGGGAAGCTACGGATGGAGCGGCGCGTTCAACACCCACTTTTGGGTAGACCCCGCACGCAAGCTTACGGCGGTGTATATGTCTAACCTCAACAACGCCGGCGGCGCGGGAGCGGTTACCGCCTTCGAATTCGAGTGCAACGTGATGCGTTCGCTGAAAAAGGAGTGACGATGTTTACTTTATTGTATAAAGACTTTTTGTCCAAAGCGGTCACGTTCAGCTACGACGACGGAACGTTTTACGACGTGTTTTTGGTGGAACTGTTCCATAAGTACGGCATCAAAGGCACCTTCAATATCAACTCGGGCTTGTTCGGCGCCATGATGCACATTGATTTCGGGCACAAAATCGTGTACCACAACCGCTTGAGCGAAGACCAGACCGCCATGCTCTACAAAGGGCACGAGTTGGCTGCGCATTCACTCACGCATCCGCTGCTGACGGGACAGACCAAAGAGGTGCTCGACCGCGAAGTTCTGACGGATATGGCCAATCTCGACCGCATCACGGGCGAAAAGACGGTAGGTTTCGTGATTCCCGGCGGACCGCACGACGAGACGCTGGATACGTACTTGCGCGATAAAGTGCTGTACGAGCGCACCGCCGCCGCCAACCACTCCTTCGAGCTCCCGGAGGACTTTCACCCGTTCGATCCCACGGTGTTTCACATGGACCCTGAATTTTTACCGCTGTGCAAAGAATATGTGCGCAGTGCGCCCGACCATGCCACGTGGTTGTATATTTGGGGGCACAGCTACGAATTTTCGCTCTTCGATACCTACAAGAATTTGTCCGAAGCTTGCGAAATGTTTGCGTCGTGCAAAGACCTGTGGATTGCGCCCAACCGCGATATTATAGGATACGTACAGTGCGGCCGTCGCATTCGGGAAGAGAAAGGACAACTGATCAACGATACCGATTGCGATATCTACGGCAGGTGGAACGGCAAAAACGTCGTCGTGCCGGCACACGCCCGCATCTCGCAATAGAGTACCAATACGCTTTTCCGAAGCGCGCAAAGCGACCGTATCAAAAGGTGCGGCCGTTTTTATTTTCGCAAAAAAACGGGGTATTGACACAAAGTGGAAAGGATGCTATACTGGTAGTAAGATGATACAGTT
>CAMUPJ010000032.1 GCA_947090725.1 uncultured Clostridia bacterium | reverse complement strand
TATACTTGTAGCGTATATATCCAAAACTTGACGGTAAAATACTTTTTCGGAAGCACGGATATCGCGGATGCGCTCTAACAGTTCTTTGAAATATCCGCCACCGCCGAGATTTTTGAGTCGCTCGTCGTCCATCGTGAAGCCCTTGCGGATATATTCGTTTAATCGCTTGGTTGCCCATTGCCGAAACTGTGTGCCGCGCAACGACTTTACGCGATACCCCACGGAAATTATAACGTCGAGATTATAGTAATCGACTTGATACGTTTTGCCGTCGGCGGCAGTTGTTGCAAATTTTGCAACAACTGCAACTCTATTCAACTCGCCTTCGTCGAATATATTTTTGATATGGCGTGAAATCGTAGACTTGTCCCTATTGAAAAGGGTAGACATTTGATCGAGCGTAAGCCATACGGTTTCGTCTTGAAAGCGCACGTCAACTTCGACTTTGTTATCTTCGGTTTTGAAAATGATAAAATGCCGGTATGCACTCGGTAAGTTGTTGTTCATTTTATTCTCCGTCTCGTTTTTTTCTCTGCCGTCAATTTCGATTTATTCTTTTCGCTTCACTCTTCCCCCGCTTGCCTGCGAATCGGCATCGGTTTCTGCCTGCGCCGACTCTTTTTTCGGCGGGTCGGGTAAGAACTTCATGCCGAACGAAGTCTTTTGTATGGGTTTATCGAGCAGGTACAGAAGTTCGGGCAAGAGCACGAGCACCAGCACGATTGCGGCCAAAGCGCCGCGGCCGAGAAGGGTGCCTATGGTGGAAATGGCGGTGCTGGACGAGATCCCGCCCACGATAAAGCCGGCAATGGTGAGAATGAGTCCGCTGGTAAGCACGGTGGGCATACTGCCGGACAGCGCGTCTTCGAGCGAAGCCAAGCGGCCTTTTGTTTTGCGCGCTTTGGTATAATGGTCGGTGATGAGGATCGCATAGTCGATGGTGGCGCCCATCAGAATGGCGGAAGCAATGAGATACGACATAAAGAATATGGGACTGCTTGCCAAAAACGAAACCGACATCGCCGCCCAAATCGCGCCCTGAATGATCAACACGAGCACGGCGGGCAGAGAGAACGAGCGGAAGGTCAGTCCGATAATCAGCAAAATAGACAATACGGTAATCAGGTTGGTCACCAGCAAATCGCCGCTAAACGACTTGCTGATATCGTAGTTGGTCATCACCCCGCCCGCCATACAGGTATTCCCCTCGCCGAAAATTTCGTCCAGCTGCGCACGGACTCCGTCCAGATAATCGAATGCGGCGCGATCGGCCGTAGGCAGGTCGAACGAAAGAATGATGCGGGAATGCGCACTGCCGTTAAACAGCGCGTCCACCCGCTTTTGCACCACAAGCTTTTCCAGCGGAGAGGCCGTCGGCATTTGCGACAGCACGGCGTCGTACGTACTGCGGTAGGTTTGCGCCGAAACAAACGGCGTATCCTCCCCTTTTACGAGCGTAGCGATCCGCTCGACGAACTGTTCCTGCCGCGCGTAGTCCTCTTCGGTCTCGGCACGCGGCAACACGACGATCATGGTGGACTCGGGCGCAAACACCGCCTCAATCTCGTCGCGGTCGGTACTGGGTTGATATTCGCTGAACGAATAGGCGTTGAACGACTGCAAAACGGCGCAAACCGCAATCAGTCCCACCAGCAGGATGGGCGCCACAAAACGCGCCTTGACCACCCCGCGCGCCAGATGCTTTCCGCCGAGCGGCACGGGCTTATGCCGAAGCTTGCGAAGCGGGCGGGAAAACAACACCAACAGTCCCGGCATCATGAAAAAGACGGCAAGCATACTCACCAGAATGCCCTTGCTCATCACCAGTCCGATGTCCAGTCCGATGCCGAAGCTCATGAACATGAGCGCGACCAATCCCGCGATCGTCGTCAGCGACGACGACACAATGGGCTTGACGGAGACCGCCAACGCTTTGGCCGCCGCCGATTTCGCGTCCTCGCCTTTTTCCGCAAACGAATCGAAATTATGCAACAGCACGATAGAGTAATCCATGGCGAGCGCCAACTGCAAAATGGCCGCCACCGATTTTGTGATATACGAAATCATGCCGAAGAAATAATTGGTGCCGAGGTTGACGAGAATCGCCACCCCCACCACCAACAGAAACACGATCGGCTCGAACCAAGACCGCGACGAAAAGAGCAGAATCGCCACCACGACCAGTACGGAAATCACCATAATAAGCGTCATTTCGCCGCCGATGCCGTTCTGCATACGCAGTCCGTCCACCGCACTGCCGCTCGTATAAAACGTGATTCCCCGCGCGTTGAGCTTGGTTTGCACTGCGCGCACCACCGCTTGCGCTTCGTCGGAAAAATCCCCGCCCGCTACCGTCAGACGAATGAGCGCATTGCCGTCCTTGTAGTTCTTTTCGCTTTCCGCATCGAAGGAGACGAGTTGCACGGCGGCAATCGTACTCAGCTCGGACGCTATCGCGCCCGCTTCCTGCGCCGACACGTCTTTGACCATGACAAGCACGGTCGTATTCATGCCGAATTCGTCTTCGATGACCGTGAGCGCCTTGCGCGTTTCCATGTCGTCGGGCAGATAACTTGCAATATCGTAGTTGGCGGAAACTTTGGGCAACAGCAGCAGCGAAACCACCAAAACAGCCGCCCACACGCCGAAGAAAACATATCGGAACCGCACGACAAATTCCGAGAATTTTTTCATACCCCGAACGTATCCTTTCCGAACTTTTCCTTAAGACGCGTCTTGAGCGCCGCAATCTGACTGCGAATGGTCGCGCCGGTATCGGTATCCGCCACTTTCAGGCGGCTTCCCACGGTATCGAACACCGTAATATCCGATACGATATCGCGGTTGCCGGCAATGGCTTCCTGCACGCCGCAAAAAGGGCTGTGCGCGGCCAGGCGCATTCCGTACGAATTGTAAATGAGCGTGTAGCCGGCGATCCCAGTTTTGGCATGGTACGCGCGGCAAAACCCGCCGTCGATCACAATCAGTTTTCCTTCCGCTTTGACGGGGTTTTCGCCCTCCTTAAAGTGTACGGGAATGTGTCCGTTGATGATATGGCAGTGTTCTCCCGTCAGTCCGAACTCGGCGAGAATCTTTTCCGACATCTTGCGCGTGCGACTGAGCGTATAGTACGGATTTTTTTCCTCTTTCGTGAGCGCCGCGTCGGGCGCGTAAATACTTTCAAACGCCGCCAATTTCTTTCGGCCGAACAGCGGACTGCCGCTCCCGCACCACAGATACCAGAAAACGTCGGTATCGCGTTCCTCCCGCGTGGCCGCCGCCTTGTGCACCAGACGGGCAAACTCGTCCATACACGCTTTGCCGCGTTTGCCGCCGCATGCCGCCACCGCCAGGAACTCGCCCTTTTCGTCCAGCGGAATGCAACCGTGAAAAATGAGATTGCCGTTGTACACCGAATACACCGAACCGCGCTCCAAAAGGAACTTTACGTGCCGCCGAAGTTTTTCGCTGCCCGTAAACGATTTTACGAGAAAGTCGAGCACGCTCTCCTCTTCGGCCGAAAGGCGAAGCGGGTCGCGCAAATCGAGCGACGAGAAGTCGGCGGTATCGATCTCCACGCGGACGCCGTCGATTTCCACCGTGCCGCTGCGCAGATCGATCTTTTTGAGAAGCGAACGGCTCTCCATGCCGTATTCGGGATGGCGGGCAATGGTCTGTCCCTCCAGCTTGAGCATCATGAGAAAAATCGCTTTGCGCATTTTGGCGGCAATCGTTGCGTCCGATGCGCTGATTTTCTTTCCCGACGCATTGATGGCGAATTTGGCGTCGTATTTCTGCTTGTCGGCAAAAAACGCAAGTTCGCGCAACGAAATGCCGTACCCTTGCTCGAGCAATTCGAGATTGCCGTACTTGAGGCACAACTCGATTACGGTGGCGATGCAAGCCCGCGAACCGCAATACGCGCCCATCCACAGAATATCGTGGTTTCCCCACTGGAAATCGATACTGTGGTAGTTGCACAGTATGTCCATGATTTTGTCGGGATTCTCGCCGCGGTCAAACACGTCGCCCACGATATGCAAGCGGTCGATCGCCAACCGCTTGATGAGCGCGGCAATGGCCTCCATAAAATTGTCGGCGCACCCCAGTTCGATGATCTCGGAAAAAATCTCGTCGTAATAGGCGTCGCGGTCGCCGCCGTCGATGCTGGAATGAAGCATCTCGTCGATAATATACCCGAACTGCGGCGGCATACTTTTGCGCACCTTACTGCGCGTGTACTTTTTGCCGCACTCGCGCGCAAGCAAAGTGAGTCGGTACAGCATGGTCTTGTACCAGCCGTCCATATCCGTTCCCGACCGTTTGGCGGCCGCAATCTTTTCGGCGGGATAATACACCGTCGTCGCCAGATCGCTCCGCTCTTCGGCAGAAAGCACCTTTGCGAAAAGCCCGTTGATCTTGGCGCGGATTACGCCGCTGCAACTGTTGATGAGGTGACAAAAAGCACCGTACTCGCCGTGCAAGTCGCTGAGAAAATGCTCCGTTCCTTTGGGCAGACGCAAAATCGCCTCTAAGTTGATAATCTCGCTGACTGCGTCTTGCGCCGTAGGAAACCGCTCGTCGAATAATTTTTCCGTCAGTCCGTCCACCGTGCACCTCTGTTAAACTGAATATTTCGTATATACAGTATACACCATTCCCCGCTTCGGCGCAAGCGCCTTTGCTTGATTTGCCGCATGCTTTCTTGCGCAAAAAAATCCGGCGTCCGTGTCCGTTGCGCCATGCCGCCCTTCTTCCATACGCGGCGCCGTCGGATTGTGTTACGGGTCTTCTGAAAAAATAAAATTTTATCGATAAAAATATAGCGATTTGATTGACAGTCGCAAAATACGGTGTTATACTATACACATCAAAAGGTTCGCGGGGAAACCGCCGAACCGGCAAAGAAAAATTCAATATGGAGGATATGAAGGATATGGCAAGATTTACGTTACCGAGAGACTTGTACCACGGCAAAGGTTCGCTCGAGGCACTCAAAAGCTTTACGGGTAAACGCGCAATGATTTGCGTGGGCGGCGGATCCATGAAGAAATTCGGCTTTTTGGACAAGGCGGTGAATTATCTCAAAGAAGCCGGCATGAAAGTGGAAATCTTCGAAGGCATCGAGCCGGACCCGAGCGTAGAGACGGTGATGAAAGGCGCCGACGCGATGCTCAAGTTCAAGCCCGATTGGATCATCGCTATGGGCGGCGGTTCGCCTATCGACGCGGCCAAAGCCATGTGGATCAAATACGAATATCCCAACATTACGTTTGAAGAGATGTGCAAAGTGTTCGGCATTCCCGCGCTTCGCAAAAAAGCGCACTTCTGCGCGATCTCGTCCACTTCCGGTACGGCGACCGAGGTGACGGCATTTTCCATTATCACCGATTACCAAAAAGGCATCAAATACCCCATCGCCGACTTCGAGATCACGCCCGACGTGGCGATTGTCGATCCCGACCTCGCCGAGACGATGCCCAAGAAACTCGTGGCGCACACCGGTATGGACGCCATGACCCATGCGGTAGAGGCGTACGTTTCCACCGCCAATTGCGACTACACCGATCCGCTTGCGCTCCACGCCATCAAGATGATCGACGCCGATCTCGTGGATTCGTACAACGGCGACATGCAAAAGCGTGACAGTATGCACAACGCCCAGTGCCTTGCCGGTATGGCTTTTAGTAACGCGCTTCTCGGCATCGTGCACAGCATGGCGCACAAAACGGGCGCGATCTTCGCCGACCACGGCGCACACATCATTCACGGTGCGGCCAACGCCATGTACCTGCCCAAGGTCATCAAGTTCAACGCCAAAGACCCCACCGCCAAAAAGCGGTACGGCGAAATCGCCGACTTCTTGCACCTCGGCGGCAAGAACGACGACGAAAAAGTCGATTTGCTGATCGCAATGCTCCGCAAGCTCAACGACGACCTTAACATCCCCCATTGCATCCAACACTACGGCGCGGACAGCTATCCTTGCGAGCAGGGCTTCGTTCCCGAAAACGTATTTTTAGAGCGCTTGCATGACATCGCCGTCAACGCGATCGGCGACGCCTGCACCGGCTCCAATCCTCGTCAGCCGTCGGTGGAAGAGATGGAAAAACTCCTCAAGTGCTGCTACTACGACACCGAGGTGGACTTCTAAGAGGCACAGCCTCGTCTTTGCGCGCTCCGCGCGAATCAATTCTATCGCAAAAAAGCGTCCTGTTTATCGGGGCGCTTTTTGCTCGGCACGGCTTGGGCGAGCGCTGTACGGAGTCCTTTCGCGGCGCATGTCCGCGAAAGTCATGCATAAAGGCACAGCCTCATCTTTGCGCGCTCCGCGCGAATCGACTCTATCGCAAAAAAGCGTCCTGTTTATCAGGGCGCTTTTTGCTATCCGTTTTATACTACGCTATTTTTTCGGGGGTCCCTCCGTTTATACGCACACGGTAAAGATGCGCATCGCCGGTTACCTGATTGAGATAATCGATAAAATAAACGTACTCCCCCGCTACGGTAAAGGTTTTGGCATAATATTTCTTGCCGTCGGCGTTGTTGCGCTTACATATGAGCGTAGGCGCGGGGCTTCCGTCTTCGGCAGTTTTGGATATAGCATATATGCCGTCCTGCGTCCCGGTGGTCGTATCGGAATAGTAGTATATCTTATCGCCCACTACTTGCAAACTCGCAGGGTCGGTGGCGTCGGTCATCATTACCGTGTAGCCCGTGCCGTCGATATTTACGCGAGAAAGCCGCTTCAATCCCACGCCGTACAACTCACGGAAATATACCACGCCGTCCGAAACGGCAAATACGTCCACTTTCTTATCTTCGTACACTACGGTTGCCGTCGTATCCGCACCGACCGTTGCGATCTTGTATAATTTGCCGCCGTCCTCGAAATAGATTGCGCCGTCGTAATACGTAAGGCAATTCGCGCCTTTTGTGTAGAGCATGGTGTCGTTGCCGTCGCCGTCTATTTTGTGGATCGCCGTGCGCACGCCTGCGGCGTTTTGCTCCACATAATAGAGATCGGTTCCGTCGGTAATTATATCCACACAGTCGTTTTCCGAAACGAGCGCAGGCTCGCCGCCGTCCGTAAGATGCACGCCGTACAAATCGTTATTCACGCCGCAGCTGACTTCGTTGTAGTAGAGCATGTCGCCTATAATGGCGAAGTCGGAAACTTTATTGGCGGTAATACGCGCAAAGGTCTTGCGCACCGTATCGTATTCATACAATGCCTTGTCGTTGTGCAAATCCATGAAATAAATACTGTCGCGGTAAGACTGCACTTTGCTGCCGGTGCTTACGGGCGTCACTTCGGGCGCCACGAAATCTTTGAGTATCTCTTCCTCGCCGGTGCCGAGGATGGTATTCTTGCAAAGCATTTGCGTGTTGACTTTATAGTAAGCGAGCACACTGCTCGAGACGGTAAGCGAAGTGTATATTTCGCCCTCTTCCCCTATGATTTTCGTGCCGGAATCATTGGAATCGACGCTCGGATTTCCGTTCGCTCTGTATATTCCGTTGCCGTACAGCGAAGTATTCAGTTTGTCTACGTTTACATAGTAGATGTAGTTCCCTTGCGGGCAGAGACTCGCGCCCGCGTCACTCGTCACCTTGCGGGTGACTTGGCTCGAAAAGCTGTATCTCTCTATATAATTCCCCAAGAGTTCGTCCACCGTATAGAAAAGCGCATTGGTATCTTTTGCAAGACAGGTGATCTTTTTATCCACGACGACCGTACGTTCGGAAGTAGAACCGTTTGTGGGGATACTGCTCAGTTTGTCGCCGTTGGCACCGTCGGCAAAATACAACTTTCTATTGTTATAAATCATGTATTTCGCTTTGCCTTGCGAAAGGAGGGTAACGGTAGGCTCCTGTGTACGCAAATCAAGCTTGTAAATACCGCTTTTTTCGTTTGTAAGCCCATTGGATACAAAATACAGATATGTACCGTCGTTGCAAAGATATTCGCCCTTTTCCGATGCAACCGCATCTACGCCGTTCTCGCCTATCGCTTTTATCCGCGAGGAAAACACGGACTTACTGCGGAAGTATACCGTGTCGCCGAGTATGCTGAAGTCGTACGGCACGTCGGAAGAAACTTTTTGTAAGCCGTCGGCGCTGTACGAATACAGCTTGTCCCCGTCGAGCGCATTGGCAAAGTACAACTTGCCGTCCGCGAATTGCACCGCGCGCTCCTTTTCGGACACGGTGATCCGCAGTGCGGCGGTAAGCGTAAGGGTCGTATATCCCACGCCCGAAAGAACTGCTTTTGCCTCATGAACGCCCGCATCCGTATGCGTGGCATTTTCGTAACGCACGCTTACGCCCTCGGGAAGTATCCCGACGATTTCCAACGAATGCGCTTGTCCGTCGTACGGCACGGTCATATCGTCAAACGTCACGCCTTGTATGGTAAGCGGCGTAACGATGAGAGTGGCGGTGAGGGTAAGCGTTTCGTACCCTTCGCCCGACAGCGTAGCCGTTGCATTGTACGTGCCGGGAACGGTCGCCGTATTGCCGCTGTAATCCACACGCACCCCTTGCGGCAAAACGCCCGATACTTCTATCGTATGCGGCTGTCTGTCGTACGGCACGGTCATATCGTCAAACGTCACGCCCGTAATCTTGATTTGGGGTGCGGCTGTATCGTCGCCTGGTGTATCCTGTCCCGCACCGTTGTCGCCCGGCGTCTGTCCGATCCCGCTGTCGGGCGCGGCGGCGGTATCGTTTCCGCATGCGACAAGCGTACATCCCACGGCAAACGTCAACACGACTGCCGCAAGCCAAACGCATAACTTCTTCCACATTTTATGTATCCTCCTGTTTTCCATATACCCAAACTAATCCAAATCGCCGCGGCGACACTTAAGGAGTTGCGGTACAAACGCAAAGGGCGCGACTATCATGGCAATAAAAACAAAAAACAATAGTGTCACAAGGAATATTATCATGCGAATGACGGCGAAAAGAATTTTTACCGCCACGAGAAATATGATTCCGTCCAAATCAAGCGAAAATATCACGCCGGGCATCCCCACGATTTTGCCGCCGGTAAGCGTAATCGCACGCACGATGCCGTCCCAGAAAAGTTGCGCCACGAAAGTATAGCCGCATATCACGATAAATGCAAGTCCCGCAAAAAAATACCCGAGATCGGTAGGGTCCCGCACTATGCCTATTATGGAAAGTATGATGAACGGCACCATGATGACCGCCGCCCAAATAAGCCCGCGATTTGCCGCCCTGACGTCGGAAGCTTTTTTGTATTTACGCGCATGTTCGGCGATCTCGGCCTTTTTGCGGTTGCGTTCCTCTTCTTCGCGTTTGGCGGCGGCCGCTCTCATCGTTTCCTCTTTCTTTTCGGCGGCTATAATCTCGCCGCATGCCTTACATATAACGTAAGGACTCGTTTGGGCTTCCTCACCCGCACAAATCATTTTACCGCACCGCTTGCATACGCCCAGCACTTTTGCTTCCTCTTGCGGCGCATGCTCTTTTTCCGACACGCGGTCCTCTTCGCCGCCTTCTTCGAAGTACCCCAGCGGCACACCGAAAAGTTTTGCGATTCTCGACATTGTCTCAAAATCGGGTAAGGATTCTTCCCGCTCCCATTTCGACACCGCCTGAAACGTAACGTTCAGTTCCGCTCCGAGTTCTGCCTGCGTCATGCCTCGCTTTTTACGTAAAGCGGCAATTTTCTCACCGTATCGCATTGATTGCTCCTTTCCTCTTTCGGATGAAATTTACACATACATTATACATCCAAACCGTACCGAAAAAAACGGTTTGCACTCAACCATTCGTTGAATTCGCTTTACCTTTCGTTGAATTCTACCGATTCATGCCGTTTTTTGTGTATATTTTAGCATATTATGCATTAAAATGCAACTCATATGAGTTGTACGCGCCAATTGAGTTGTATTTTTTCAACCGAGAGTTGATATACTTACAATATGAATATGGGGATCGCCGTTTCGAAAAGATTAGACGAATATCTGTTTGAAAAAGACATAAGTCTGTATAAACTCGCAAAAGAATCGTGTGTGCCGCTTTCCACTTTGCAAAATTTGTACCGAGGACACACCAAATCGCCGTCCGTGACTCTTCTGTTCAAGATCACCGATGCGCTGAAAATAAGCGTAGCGGAATTTTTGGATTCCCCTTTATTCGCTCCCGAAAATATAGAACTCGACTGATAAAATGCATCCGCTTGCCGTAAATACAAAAAATTCCCTAACGTTAAGTTAAAGAATTTCTCATCGTCCCCTTAAAGGAAATTCCATAATATTCCGATTCTCTGCGGGAAGCGCGCTTTACGGAGCGCGTTTTTTGATCGCCTACCGATTGTGTACGTATTGCTTCAAGATATCGAAAAGCTCGGGAGAAACAACGTGCTCTATACGGCAAGCATTTTCTTCGGCGACCTCACGGCTTGCTCCCGTCATTTCCAACAACTTCGTGATGACGGTGTGGCGTTCGTAAATGTCTTCCGCCTTTTCCTTTCCCGCTTGGGTAAACTCTATTTCTCCGCTTTGCGTTACAGTGATATATCCCTTTTTCACCAACAAGTTCACGCCGCGGGAAACGCTCGGACGGGAATATCCCAACTCCTCCGCAATGTGCACGGCATGAACATTGTGACTTTTCCGCTTGCACAACAATATGGTTTCGAGATACATCTCTTCCGATTCTTGATATTTTATCATGGCGGTATTATACCATGAAAACATCCCGAAGGCAAGCTTTTCGTAAAATTTATTCCGCCCCTTTGAGCGCCTCCACCATATTGATTTTTTTGTTCTTACGGGCAACGAATAAGCCTACCACAAGCGACACGCCGAAAGTTACCGAAACACTGACGCCATAAGTTAGCGCGCCGAGTATTATTTTCAGTTCGTATTCGCTTCCGAGTAGCGTCAGCAAGAGCTGTAATACGCCCACGCCGCAGGGCAAGCCTATGATAATGCCTAATACCGTCAGCCAAATATTTTGACTGATAAGAATACGCCCTATGTGCTTATTCTTAAAGCCTACCACCTTTAACGTGGCGAGTTCGCGGTAGCGTTCCACATAACTCATCACGCCCAAATTATACAGCACGACTACGCCGAGAATAACGGCGGCAAGTACGAACAGCAAAACCATTGTATTCAATACGGACGTAAAACTGTTGTACGATTCCATTACCGAAGTTTTGCTCTGCGTTCCCGATATAAATTCGGCAGATTCTATTTCACTGTTGTCTACGTTTACAAACGCCGTCGTTATGGTATAAGGGATTCCCGTTTCGTCCGCATAATCGCTCGTCAAAACGATATTCTCGGTCGTGTATGAACGCAAGACCCCCGCAACCTTTACGCTAAAACTCTTTTCCGAACCGTAAGGCGAGAACATGAGCGTATCCCCTACCGCATACCCTCTGTCCGCCACGCGCAAACCGATATACGCGCCGTCGCTATTCACGGTTACGGTCTTATTGCTTTTATTGATAAACCGAACGGTATCGTGTTGTATATTATATATTTCGAGTGCAACCGGCTCGCCGTTTAACTGCACGCTCGAAGATGCCATATAATCGCCGTCATACTTCTCCGCAAATTCTATCGCTTGTTCGTTCGTTACGGTTTCGGCAAAGTTTACGCGCGTAGAGTAATTCATTATCGTTTTATCGAGCGTGCCTAAAAATCCCGACATAGTATCGTGCAACCCCAAGCCGCCGACAAGTAAAAGCATACAGCCGATAACGCCGACAAGCGTCATAATAGAACGCGTTTTGTGCCGGAACACGTCGCGCAGATTCCACTTCGTGGCAAAACTCATCTTGTCCCAAACTTTGGTCTTTTCTATGCCGAGCGGTTTTACCTTTTTGGGAACGTAGGGGCGAAGCGTGTCCGCCGCCGTGCCTTTAAGCATCTTTTTGACGGAAAGAAAACCGATGAGCGTTAAAAACGCAATAATGCCGACAAGCAAAAGCCAAGTCCACCACGGCGCGTACAGTCCCCACGACGGCATATCGAAATACGTTCCCTGCATCATATTCGGATTGACAATCAACGCGCAAATCCCGAAACCGAACGCAATTCCCAAAACCGTGCCGACAATGCCGATAAACAGTCCGTATGCGGTGTAATGGCGCAAGATTTTTCCGTTCTTAAATCCAAGCGCTTTGAGCGTGCCTATTTGCGTTTTTTCGTTGGCCGTTACTCTGTGCATCGTCGTAATCATCGTCAAAACGCCGATTAAAAGAAACAGCACGGGCAGAACGGATACCATTGTCTGTCCTTCCTCTATTTCGCTCTGTGCGGCGGCATAGGAAGTATGCTCGTTTTTACCGAGAATCAGCGTTGTTTTACCGAGTGCGTCTGTAACGGCTTTTTCCATTTGCGGCTTTGAAAGTTCAGACAGTATATTGATTTGCGGATAGAATACAACGCCGCCGAGCACGCTTTTTATCTTTTCGGGCGAAGCATAGACAAACCCGAACCTAGAAAAATCGGGCATAAGTTGATTGCTGTCTGCTACGCATATCATAAATTCGCCGCTCTTGACAAGTCCCGTTATTTCGCCGCTTATCGCTGTATTGCGGTAAGTTACGGTAAGCGTGTCGCCGATGCGTACGTTGTTCGCCGCCGCATATTTGTCCGACAGCCAAAAACCTTCCGAACTTTTGTCGTAGTCTTTGCCGCTTACTATGTGCATAGTCGATACGGTGTATTCTTCCGGAGCAAACAGCGCAAGCGATTTGTTTTGGTCTTTCACGTCTACATTCACGTTCAAAACGCGCGTCGCCGCCGTTACCCCGTCAATATCCTTTATGCGCGCAATATCTTCATCCGAAAATCCTTTCTCGTTTATCAGACGATAGTCGGCATAATTTGTTGCGGTTAGGAATGCGCCCGTATCTTTTTCGAGAGAGTACCATTCCATATTGAAACCGACGAACACGCCGACGCCGATTGCTACCATTATGATCATGGAAATGAACTGCGCCTTGTACTTGATCGCCGTTCTGAAAAGCTTACGTAACAGCATACCTTCCCCCTACCACTCGATGTCGTCGGCGTTTACGGGACTTTCCACTTCCTCGCAAGATTTTATCTTGCCGTTCTTTACGCGAATCACTATATCCGCCATTTTGGCGATGTTTTGGTTGTGCGTTACGATCACAATCGTCTTGCCGTAAGAACGCGCCATTTTCAATAAAAGTTTGAGTACAAGCACGCCCGTTTCGCTGTCGAGTGCGCCCGTAGGCTCATCACATAAAAGTATCTTCGGATTTTTCGCAAGCGCACGGGCAATAGACACTCTCTGCTGCTCTCCGCCGCTAAGCTCGGCCGGAAAGTTTTTGATATGGTCACTTAGTCCCACTTCCGCAAGCATTTGTTTCGGATCGAGCGCGTTCGGCGCAATTTCCTTTACAAGCGCGACGTTCTCGTATACGGTCAGCGTAGGCACAAGATTGTAGAACTGAAATACGAAGCCGACCTTTGCGGCGCGGTATTCCGCGAGTTCGTTATCCGAAAGCGTGGATATATCCTTACCGTCTACCGTTATCGTGCCGCTCGTCGGGCTGTCGAGTCCTCCCAGCATATTGAGTAGCGTACTCTTCCCCGCGCCGCTCGGACCGAGTATGACGATGAACTTCCCTTCGTTGAGCGACAAATTCACGCTGTCGAGCGCCTTTAACTCGTGGTCACCGCTTTTATACACACGCGAAACATTTTCAAACGTTACGATTGCCATACCGTTCTCCCCTACGTTAGCATTTGCTAACAAATGATGAAAAGCAAACGGCTTGTTAGCCGTTGCTTACAAATATTCTACTCCGAATTGCCTAACTTGTCAACCGAATCAAGGATAGTAAGCGAAACAAATTCAGCCGCCCACCGACGGAAGGGTCTCCGAATTTATTCGTATTCTACCACGTCCACCCACTCGGCAAGCATCTCCTTTTCTTCCGGCTTGCCCTTGACGGACTGGCTGGCCGCCACGATGGGAAGCCACTTTAAGACGTACTGCTTAGCGGTATCGCTTTTTTTGCAGAAGAGTTTGAGATACTTTTCGGCGGTATCTTTCTTGCCGGAAAGGCAGAAAAGAAGATAGGTACGCGCGGCATCGGCAGATGCGTTGCCCTGCGTGGCGTGCGCCCAGTCGATAATGCAAGCGTCGCCGTTTTCGGTGAGAATCACATTGGAGGGGTTGAAGTCGCCGTGGCACAGTTTGGTGTGCTTGGGCATACTCTCGAGCCGCACGTTCAGTTCGTAGCGCACCGTGGCCGAAAAATCGGTCTCGCTGATTTTGCGCGTCATTTTGTCTTTGAGCTTGTTGAGAAGCGGCACTTTCTTTTCGTGCATTTTCAGTTGCAGATCGACGAATTGCGAAAGATACTTATCGGCCTGCGCGGGATTCTCCTCCATCAGCTCGGCAAGCGTCTTGCCCTTCACGTACTCCATGACAATCGCCCAGCGACCGTCGTCGAGGCGAGCCACGTCGTAGATTTTGGGGATATTGAGTCCCGACTCCTCCACGCGCGCCTGATTGAGCGCTTCGTTGAGCACGTCGGATTTTTTCTTGTCCGCCGAAAATACTTTGACTACCTTATCCCCATCGCGATAGATGGTCTTGTCGGCGCGTTCGGCCATAACCGTATCGAGTTTCATACTGTTTCCTCCCTATATTCGTTTATTTGCTTGTCTTTGCGGCATTGCGGCCGTAGTACGCGGTCAGATACAATTCTTTGATTTCGCTCATCAGCGGGTAGCGGGGATT
>CAMUPJ010000031.1 GCA_947090725.1 uncultured Clostridia bacterium | reverse complement strand
TAATCCGAATTGTTTACTTGTTACAAGTGAGTGGTTCGGATTTACTTTTTATTTCGGTAATAAATAGTTAAACTTCTAATCAACGACAAAAGCTCTCGGACAAATTGTCCGAGAGCTTTTGTCTAAACATAATTAAGTAAGATAAATTGAAATTTATCGTTCTTTGTACCCTGCGATAATCGTTTTTGACCAATTCAGTAGCAACTCCGACATTTTATTTCAGTTTTGATGGAATATTAAAAGGCACTTTTTTAAGTTATTACTTTATGTTTATTATGGAATTAAACACATTGATGTGATAAGTTTCCTTGATGCCATTCGTCTAAAATTAAAAGACACTCGCTATGATTTTCTTTTTAATCCTGGTTGTTATGCGCCTGACTTGACAGGCAAAGTGGCTAAGGACATAAATAATTTGCTTGAATCGTGGCTTGGAACAAGTAAGCCAATTGCTATATTTGATTTATCTGACGTGCCATCTGAATTGATGCTATCAATATCAGGTACATTGTTAAATATTGCGTACGATGCGCTATTTTGGGGACAAAATTTAATTAATGGGGGAAAGTTGCAACCATTGTTGATTGTTTTAGAAGAGGCGCACAACTATTTGCATGCCAAAGAAAATTCTATTGCTTCTAGGACCGTTCAACGAATTGCTAAAGAAGGGCGTAAATATGGAGTAGGGTTATTGTTAGTTACGCAGAGGCCATCTGAATTGGACGAGACTGTTTTGAGTCAATGTGGAACAATAATCGCTTTAAGGATGAATAATACTAAAGATAGGGGATTCGTATCTGCTGCAATCCAAGATGAATTAAGATCATTAGTTGATTTGTTACCAAGTTTGAGAACAGGAGAAGCGATAGTGTCAGGAGAAGGTGTGAAAATTCCATCGCGCATTCAGTTTTATAAATTGTCTAATGCGTTTAAAGGCGCTGATCCAAGCGTATCTAGACAATGGAGTTCATCTGTGATTGACAATGAGAATGCATATAAAGATATGGTAACTCTTTGGCGTAATAAAAAGTTTGAACTGGAGGATTAATTATGAACAATTATGGTGTTGAAATGATTGCTGTTTCGTCATCCAATGTGGGAAGTGTAGGATATGATGAGAATTTGCAAATTTTATATATACGCTTTCTTAATGGAAGCTTATATATATATAAAGGTGTGCCAGCAGGAGAGTTTCAAGGACTATTAAACGCAGCTTCGGTTGGTAGTTATCTACATAGAAATATTAAAAATATATATCCCTATGAAAGATTAGAATAAAACACATATTGAGTTTTGCGCCTCTATAAGCTAATTTGGCTCATGCAATTAACAAAATTTTTTAAAAACCCCCTTGACAAACATAAATTATGGTGTTATACTATAATTACGTTTAGAGAAAATGCTATAATTTAGCGGAAAATAATGAGATTGGTGCGAAGAGGACTTATTTTTATTTATCAGTTCGGTTAAACAGTTAACTAAAAATAGGAACGGAACGATACGGAAAAACGGGAAGGGCAAATGAGAGCAATGTGCGGATTGTAAATTGTTTGTTAAACAGTTAACCTGCGGGCGGCGGGTTATAAAATAGGTTACGGGCGCGCTTTTTTTGTGCGCACAAAAAAATACCTTTGTTATCTAACAAAGGTATACAAAAAACATTAACCCACCACAAAAAAATTCTTACGGTGTTAGCGAAAAAGTTGAAAGTCGATTTGAATTTTTTCTGTAACATAAAAAATCATAGGGAGAAAACAGTATGAAAAAGAAGACAGTGTTGGCAGCGTTGGCGTTGGCTGCCATGTTGGCAGTGGGGGGCGGGGCGCTCGTCGGGTGCGGCGGCAATTCGCACGAACATACGTATTCCACCGATTGGGCGCACGACGCGACCAATCATTGGCACGTAGCAACTTGCGACGATTTGAAAGAGGGCGACAAGGATTATAAGAGCGGCATTGCCGCGCACGTATGGGGTGACGACGATATTTGCGATATTTGCAAATACGATAAGAATGCAAATGCCGGAACCCCGGGCGGAACAGCTGAGGAATACACCATAACGCTCAATGTGGGTAGCGGCACCATTGCAGGCGAAACTTCGCTTAAAACCACTGATGGTAAGGTAACGCTCAGTGCGCCCACCGCACCCGCCGACCATTGGTTCAAGGGTTGGTATACCGCCGAGACGGATGGGGAACAAGTAACCGCCGACACCGTATTTACCGCCGACGCCAATGTGTATGCGCGTTATGTGGCCGAAGTTACCATTACATTTGAAGCGGGCGACAAGGGTACGCTTGCGGCAGGTGTGGCGAATACGTGCACAACCGTAAACGGCAAAATACCTACGGACAAAGTGCCTACTACGGTTATCGTTGCCGACAAAACATTTAAGTTCTATGACTGGTATAACGGCAATAATAGCTTGGATGTAGAAAACGACGTATTTGAAACCGCTACCACCATTACCGCAAAGGTTGCGCAAACCGACGGCTTGTGGAACAAGGACGGCACTGAGCGCATAGCTGCACTTACGGTAAACAAAGGCAATACGGAAGACAATTGCGTTGAATATTGGTTTGGTCAAGGCGTAAAGACGCTTATTGAAAAAGATACTGTTATTACAGTTTATATTGACGGCAATAAAAAAGAGAATTTCTGGCTTAACGGGTCTTGTGTTGAAATCAACGACCCTAACGGTTATGGCGGTATGAATGCAACAGAGGTTATCGTAACTGAGACTGCTAACTTTGAAGTATACATCAAAGTCTATGGGAACGGTGGTAGCAACTATAAATTCCAAGGTGTTTCCACTTCGGCTCTCGAAGTAGTTAGCACAGTTCCGAATGGTTGTGTGCCGATAACAGTCAAGTTTGCTAACGGCGACGTAACGTTCTACCTTATCGATGCGACAGGAAAAGCCGTAGATGCCGAAAAAGCTGCAACCATTCAAATTCACGCTTTCCCCGGAGACTTATTCGGAGCTTGGGCCTCTAATCCCTATCTTAACGAGACCGAAAAACTGACCCTAAACGTTGACTTACCGGACGGCACTACCTTTATGTTCCATTGGGCAACGGCAGAAAACGGCAAAACCCAAACCGGCGATATTTTGAAAATAACGATAGGCAAATCGTTCGTTGTCAATTTGGGTGATAATTCCGTTAAGGAATACGTTGCGTCCACTGAGGCTGAATAAACAAAAAGCAATCCAATCAACTTAAACACTTTACGGACTCCTTTGCGGAAGTCCGTAAAGTAAATTAGGTTAAACGGTTAATAGAGCAGGAGATGTTTATGAATAAGAAGAGTATTCTTTGCGTAATCCTTGCCGTCGCCATTCTCGTTTGCGGGTCGTTTACGGGCTGTCAGAAAAAGCGTTCCGTCATGCCCGAATATACGGTTACGTTTGCGATAGGCGATGCGGCGATGGACGAAGGTATATCCACACCCGATCCCCAAACGGTAAAAAAGGGCGACAAGGCAGTAGAGCCGTTAATGGACTACTGGGAAGAACACGACCTTTTGGGATGGTATAACGGCGCAACGGAATGGAATTTCGGCACCGATACGGTTACGTCCGACATTACGTTGGTAGCGCAATGGAGTGTTGCCGTAACCGACGAGGTTGCCAAACAGTATGAGGCAGACCTTACCTGGGGCGAAGAGAACCACTTATACGTGCACTATTTGCGCGGGGCACACGACCCTTCGGAAAATGGCACGGTGAGCAATGCGCAAAAGCCCGACTATTCCACGCAAATAGCGTCGGGCATTTACGGCGATTGGGGCTTGTGGACGTGGGAATACTTCCCCACCAACAGCGAGGGCAGAGCGTTCTATCCCATGAAGATAGACGAGTCGGGCGCGGTCTATGATATAGACCTTACCGCTTCTTATTCCGACGCAGGTTGGGACAGCGCAACGCGCAACCACAAAAGTTTAACCATAAGCTACGATGAGGCGTTGCGTTTGGGCATACAGGTGTTTTCGCAAGAGAGCCGCGTGAACGGCACGGGCTTTTGGGTGAACGACGGCGGCGATATTTATATCGTGCTTGCCGACGCCAAACGAGAGGGCGGCGATTATCACTGGTTCATTCGCCAGGGCGCTACGCAGGACGGTGTGGGAAAATTCGAGGCATCTGTCGTGGACGATCCGTATGCCGGTTTGGCACCCGGAGAAGCGGTTACCCAATATGACGTGGTGTCCAACAAGGGCAACAACGACGTTTATAAGCAACAACCCGTAGCCGAGGGCTGGGAGGAGAACAGCGTAGGCTATCAGATCTTCATCGCGTCGTTTGCCGACAGCGACGGCGACGGTATGGGCGATTTGCGCGGCATCATCGAAAAGCTGAACTATCTCGATGGTTTAGGTGTTGACACGTTGTGGCTTACGCCTTTCCAACACTCCAATTCGTATCACGGCTACGACATTATGGACTACTTTACGGTAGACCCGCGGTTCGGTACGCTGGACGACTATAAGGAGTTGGTGTATAAAGCGCATAGTAAGGGCATGAAGATTGTCATGGATTTCGTGCTCAATCACACGTCGCTTTCCAACCCTTGGTTTACCAAATCGCAAAGACTGGAAAAACAAGTCATTACGTTGCCGGATGGAACCCAAAAGGTGATAGACTACCGCAACTTCTACACCTGGCAAAACGAAGAATACGTGCAGAGCCTTAAAGACCCGCGCGCCAAGAAGCAGTGGTATAAAGACCCTAACGGGTACTACTTCTATTCCAGCTTCGGCGCGTCTATGCCCGAGCTAAACTACGACTACCAGGGCACGCGCGACGCCATACTCGAAGTGGCGCTGTACTGGATGAGTTTCGGCTTGGACGGATTCCGTCTCGATGCGGTCAAGCACATTTACATGGCGAACGAAAGCCGCGACCGCTCCGATTGGGTGGTGAGCGATATCGACGTGGCGAATAACGACGACTACTCGTTCGACATGAACAAGAATTTGCACTTCTTTATGGAGTTCAACGCCAAGCTCAAAGCGAGCTATCCCAACGCGATTTTGGTGGGCGAAAACTTTAACGGCGACCCCACCAAGCTTGCCGGCTTATACGGCGGACTCGATTCGCAATTCAACTTCAACTGGTATTACGATGGCACGACAGGCTTGAACAAGATAGCCTACGGTGACAACTACGCCGCAAGCGTACTCAACCAATATGTTGTGGCGCAAACCAGCTTTATGGACGGACGCACCGACTACATCGACGGCATATTCACGTCGAACCACGACGTGCAACGCGCCCGCGACAAGGTGTTTGCCACCGACACGGGCGTGTCGCGCACGGCAGTGGCGGGCGACGATGACTGGGTTCTCTCCGAAAATCTTGCCAAGCTGTGGGGCGGCATGTGTCTTACGTTGCCCGGGCTTACTTGGATTTACAATGGCGACGAGCTGGGCATGTTCGGCGTGAAGACCAATAATCCCCAAGGTGACGGCGCAGGACACGAAGACAGGTGGTACCGTCAGCCCATGAAGTGGACCCAAGAGCTTGCCGGAAGCTCGTATAACTGCAACTATCCGATGGGCTTTAACAACTACCGCATGACGTGGGATGCACTCAATATGCAACTGGACGGCGTTGCCGAGCAAAGCGCGGATTCCGCTTCTGTTTACGCGCTGTATCAAAAGGTGATAGAAATCCGCAAGGCGTATAAAGTGGCGCAAGGCAAACTGGTAAACAACACGACGGAAGGCAAGCTGATGGATTACAGCATCGTATCGGGCGACAAGGAAATCCGCGTACTCGTCAATGCGTCGAGCGCAGTGGCGAAGTTGCCTATGGGCGTGAGCGGAAACGTACTGTACGGTGCGGTTACGGCAGAGGGTGTGCCCGCGATGAGCATGGTGATCTACGGAGTCAGGGGGTAAAATCATGAAAAAGATATTGTCATTGATTTTGGTGAGCCTGTTGGCGGTTTGCAGTTTGGGTGTAATCACCGCCACCGCCGCAACCACGCAATCTTCTCCCGCGCCCTTAGCCGCGGAGGAGCAAGGCAAACTGTATCTCGTTCCCGGCACGTACGTAGAAGGCGGGCAGACGGTGGAAAACGAAGTGCCTACGGGAGCCACCAAGCTTTCTGCGGCGGAGTGCGAAGCCATCTTTACCCAAAACGCGTATTTGTGTACGGTGGAGCGCGGCGCTAAGTTGCCCGTGCCCATCAGCACGCGTAAAGACAAAGAGGGCAACCCCTACTGCTTTAACGGCTGGTGGACGATAAAGAACGCCACGGTTACTTACTACAAAAGCATGCCCAAGGTTACCGAGCCAACGTTCTTTTATGCAGATTGGCGCGCCGATCTTTCGCAACGCAAAGACCCGATTATTCCCGACGGCGTTGTTGCGGCGGAGCCTAACCACTATTTGGAACTCAAGCATGCCGACGGCACCACCGAAAACGTGAAGCTCATTCGCGGCTTTACCAACATTTCGTCGGCGGAGAACTTGGGGTACCAATTTGCCGCCGAGCTGAAAGTGGAAGGTTTGGAGCTTAAGCCGGGCGATTCGTTCGTGGTGTATACCACCGGCTTAAAGGAGTCGGACAAAGCCGAAAAGTCACCTATAGGCGGTAGCAATAAACAATGGTCTATCGACTTAGAGGTAAGCACCGAAAAGGAAAACGACACGAAAGATTTTTTATCGGCACCTGAAAGTGCGTACTACTTGGCGGAACCTCGTATAGAGTATATTGGCGAAGAAGCGGGACAGTACAATCTGTATATCAAGTATTTCAGCGGAGGCAGTATTATGGCTGTGTATATGGAGCCGATGGGTTTGGTTTGATGGAAAAAGTTACGATAAAAGACATAGCGCGGCTTTCGGGCGTATCGGTGGCAACCGTGTCGTACGTGATAAACGGCAAGCATGAAGACAGATATACGGCAGACACCAAGCGCAAGATTTTGCAAATCGTCAATCTGTACAATTTTCAACCCTCGCGCATAGCGCAGTCGTTTGCGCTGAGCAAGAGCAACAACGTCATCCTCTTGACCGAAAAGCACGAAACCGTTTTGCAAAAAGCAGAGAGCTACGACGCCTTGCGGCACATCAGTAAGGCGTTTGAGAGCCTCGGCTACAACCTGATTATCCGCACGCATTTGGAAAACACCCGTATCGACATGGCGGACGCCGTCATCTGCATGGGGCTGGAAGAGGACGAGTTCTTGCGCCTTGCGCACGAAAACTACGTGCCGCTCCTCTCGGTAGACGGCATCATTCACGACGAACTGTTCTTTCAGGTCTTGCAAGATTTCGACTACGTGGTGGCGCGCGGCGAAGAAAAATTCGGCAAGAACAATTTCACACTGGCGCTCGTGGATCTGTATAACCAAGCAGTGAAGGACGAATTAAAGAACTTGCCGTGCGAAGTGGTGTATATCCGCGACAGCGAGTTTCGCAACTTAGCGGGGCGCAACATAGTAACGGTGAACAATTCTTTGCACAAGCTGTACGGCGAGAACAACGACAATATTTTGCTCGTCCCCGCGCACACGGAGTCTAAAGCCAACGCGCTTATCGACTGTTTTTATAAAGCTACCGAAAGAGTACAAGGCATTACGCATACCGTCAGAGTAAGGTAACACGAATTTTTTATGAACAAATACGCCGTGTATCATCAACCCGAGAGCAGGTTTGCTTATGCCGCCGATCCGCACACGTTGGTTATAACGTTGCGTATGGCGGCAAGCGACAAGCCCGAGCGGGTGGAGATACTGTATAACAACAAATACGATTTTACGCACGAACGATTTAGCGTGCCCATGCGGGCGGCGGCGTGCGACGGAGTATTTTCGTATTACCGCGTGCGCATTGCGCTTAGCGATGTGCGGTTTGCCTACGTGTTCAAAATCACCGAAAAGGGAAAAACGTACTACTATTCGGAGGAGGGACTGACAAGCGCCTACGATTTCGACCTTGCGTATTACACGTTCTTTCAGTTCCCGTTTATCAACGCCGTAGACGTTATGCCAGTTCTGTCTTGGGCGGAGAACGCCACATTCTATCAGATATTCGTAGACCGGTTTGCGCGCGGCGATTTTGCTAAGGACGAAGGGAATATCAACACGCCGTGGGGCAGTGCGATAGACCGTCACTCGTTTTGCGGTGGGGACTTGGACGGCATCACCCAAAAGCTCGGGTATTTGCGCGATTTGGGTATCAACGCGCTGTATCTGACGCCCGTGTTTCTGTCTTCTTCCAACCACAAGTACAACATTAAGGACTACTTGCACGTAGATCCGCAGTTCGGCGACGCGGATGCGTTGAAGCGGCTACTGGCGGCGGCGCACGCGCGCGGCATGAAGGTGGTGATAGACTGCGTATTCAACCACTGCGACGCGGCGCACGAACTGTTTGCCGACGTATGCAAGCGGGGCAGAGACTCGCAGTATTACGACCGGTTTTTGATAGACGGAGACGCGCCCGACGTTAGCAAAGGCAACTACGCATGTTTTGCAAGTTGTAAGTATATGCCCAAGTGGAACACGAGCAACGCGGCGGTGCGGCGGTACTTGACGGACGTTGCGCTCGAATACGTGCGCATGGGGTTCGACGGGCTCAGACTGGACGTAGCCGACGAAATATCGCACGAAATGTGGCGGCAACTGCGCAGAGAGTGCAAGGCGGAGAATCCCGATACGCTGATTATCGGCGAGATTTGGCACGACAACGAGCACTGGTTGCGCGGCGAGCAATTCGACGGCGTGATGAACTACAAACTGCAAAAGATACTGGCAGACGGGTTCGGCAAAAGCATCGCGGGGGCAAAAGAGGTTGCCGCGCGCATGAACAAGTTGCTGGTTGCCAACACCGAGCAGGCAAACGCAATGGCGCTCAATTTTTTGGACAATCACGACACGCCTCGGTTTTTGCGGCTTGCGGGCGGCAATAAAGATAAGCTGTTGGCTGCGTTGGTTGCCACGGTTGTTTTCCCCGGCATGCCGTGCATGTTCTACGGTACGGAACTGCCGCTGGACGGCGACGGCGACCCCGACTGCCGCAAACCGTTCGACTGGACGAAAGTCGGGCAGGACAAAGAGTATTGGCAAAATATTAAGACAATACTCGGCTTAAAGAAGCAAGCCGCGCTATCGGGCGGGAACGCCCAAATAGAGGCGCGTGGCAACATTCTTACCATAACGCGTCGCGTCGGCGGGGAGTGCATTACGGCGTACTTTTGTTTGGGCAGAAAGAGCCAAAAGCTTGCGGCGGACGGACAAATGCTGTTCTCGCACAACTGCGACAAAGATACGATTTTTGGCAACGGTGTACTCGTTGTGAAAAATAACAATTCAATTCCGGGAGGGAAAAGAGTATGAAAAAACGTTTGGCATCATTGTTTGTGTGCGTTGCGCTTGCGGTGGGCGCGTTGGCAGGACTTACCGCTTGCGGCGGCGACGATTCCATCGAGCTTACGGTTTGGGGTTCGGCGGCACAGGAGCAAACCTTTATGGAAATGGCGGAGCAGTTCAAAGCCGCCAATCCCGATAAAAAGTATAAGATTAAGTTCGGTATCGGCGAAGAAGATATGGCGTACAGCAACGTGAGCAAAGACGTTGACGCCGCCGCCGACGTATACTGCTACTCTAACGACCAACTCGTGCCGTTGCTTCGCGTGGGTGCGCTCGCGCGTATCGGCGGTGGGTATCTCGACACGATTAAGGCGGACAACAGCGAAGAATCGGTAAAGTCCGGCTCCCTTGCGTACGGCACCGCCGACGAAAAGGTGTACGGCTATCCGTTCGCTTCCGATAACGGCTACTTTATGTTCTACAATAAGGGCATCGTGTCGGACGAACAAGCAAAAACGCTTGAAGGCGTTATCAAGGCGTGCGAGGACGGGAACAAAAAGATCGGCTGGGCTATTGACGTGCCTTGGTACACCGCCGGTTGGTTCTTTGCGTTCGGCGGCACATATAGCGTGGCGTACGACGACAAATACGTGGAGACGAGCATAGACATCGACTTCGATAACGAAAACGGCATCAAAGCTTCTAAGGCCATTGCAAAGCTTACGCAGAGCAAAGCATTTGCGGGCAAGGGGACGGACAACAATATCATTGCTACGGGATTCACTACGGGGCAAATGGCAGTTGCCGTTACGGGGACGTGGAGTGCGCAACACATTAAAGAAGTGTTGGGCGAAAACTACGGCGTGTGCAAACTTCCTACGGTTACGGTAGGCGAGGAAACGGTGCAGTTGTCGTCGTTCAGAGGATACAAGCTTATCGGCGTTAATCCGCACAGCAAAAATATTGCCGAGGCGCACAAGCTGGCGGCATTCCTTTCGAGCGAAAACATGCAGAAAGTACGCTTTGAAAAGCACATGGTGGGACCCACCAACAAAGCCTTTGCCCAACAAATCAGCGAAGACGAAACATTCGCCGCGCTCAATGCGCAAAATGAATTTGCCGTGGAGCAAACCTCCGTTCCGTCCAATTTCTGGGAGCCGTTGAAAAATTACGGGCTCAATATTATAGACGATTTGCTCAACGAAGACGGCACAGGCGGACGCATCGCTTACGGGGAGCAGTTGACAAAAATGGTACAACTCATAAAAGGTTCGGTTAGTGCGTCTTAACTTTGGGAGAAACTATGGACGATTTGGAGTATTTGAAAAAATCGCCTTGGGGAAGGTTTTGGTTTAAGTTTGCCGCTTTCTTCAAAAGTTTGCCGGGAAAGTTGAAGGCATTCTTCAAGGCGATACCCAAACAACTCAAAAAGTTGTGGCTTGCCTTTGCGGGAATTTTTATCAATATCGGCAGGGCGGCGAAGTACGGGGACTGGAAGACGCGCATGTCGTTCGGTGTTATGGGCTTCGGGCTGATAGCACGCAAGCAGTTTCTGCGCGGGGTTATTTATCTCTTGTTTGAATTGCTGTTTATTTTGTACATGGTGTTTTTCGGTTGGAAATATCTTGCCAAAATGGGCAGTTTGGGCGAGATTGCCCGTGTGGAAGAATGGGATGACGCGCTGGGCGCCTTTACGTATAAGTTCTACGACAACAGCCTTTTGATATTGCTATATTCCCTTTTAACGATATTCATTATGGTGGCTTTCCTGTACGTTTGGTATCAGAACGTACAGGGCAATCTGTTGTCGCAACAGCTCGTAGAAGTGCACCGCAAACTTGCTACGGCAAAGGACGATTTGCACTCTTACGCCAACGAGAATTATCACAAGTCGCTCTTGGCGATTCCCATGTTCGGGCTTGTTGTGTTTACGATACTTCCCATATTCTTTATGGTGTTTATCGCTTTCACCAACTATGACAAAGCGCACATGCCGCCCAATGAGTTGTTTGCTTGGTCGGGCGTTGACAACTTCGTAACGCTACTCGGCGGCGGTGTTTCCGCCAACAGCAAAGTGTTTGCCTACACTTTCCGCGAAGTGCTCCTGTGGACCATTGTTTGGGCGTTCTTTGCCACTTTTACCAATTACGTGCTCGGCATGGTAGTGGCGATTCTTATCAACAAGAAGGGCGTTAAATTCAAAAAACTGTGGCGAACGATTCTTGTAATAACGATAGCCGTTCCGCAGTTCGTCTCGCTCATGTTTATGTCGCAACTTCTCGCCGATCAAGGGCTTGTGAACAATCTCATGTTAAAGTGGGGGTGGATAAACAAAGCCATACCGTTCTTGACGGATGGCACTGTTGCAAAAATAACGGTTATCATCGTCAATATGTGGGTAGGCATACCGTACTCCATGCTCATTTGCACGGGTATCCTTATGAATATTCCTGCCGATTTGTATGAGTCGGCTCGCATGGACGGCGTGGGACCTGTGCGCGCATACTTAAAAATCACGTTGCCGTATATGTTGCACGTCACCACACCATATCTTATCACGCAGTTCATAGGCAATCTCAACAACTTCAATGTCATCTTCCTTCTAACGGGCGGCAATCCATCTTCTTTGGATATGCAGTATGCGGGCAAAACCGATTTGCTCATTACCTGGCTGTATAAGTTGACGGTTAGCGAGAGTCAATACGGTATCGCTTCGGTTATCGGTATATTCACGTTTGTCATCGTTGCCGTGCTGTCCTTAATTCTATACAACCGTTCCAAATCGGTGCAAAACGAGGAGGAATTTATGTAATGATAGAGGTCAAGAAAAAATACAGAAGCAAGAAAGCCGCCGAGCGCATCTCGCTTGTGGTCATTTACGCCATTCTCATTGCCATATCGGTTGTTTGGTTGATACCGTTCTTTATGCTCATCGTGCTGTCGTTTCGCGGCGAACAGGTGGGTATGTCGTCGGACTATCTTCTTCCCAAGCAGTGGTCGTTCAACAATTACATCAAGCTGTTTACGCAAACCAAGTTTTTGCGCTGGTACGCCAACACAATGATTGTTTCGGTGGCGGTTACCATTGTGCAGACAATAATCGTTTTAATGACCAGCTATGCGCTATCGAGATTGCGCTTTAAGATGAGAAAACCGCTCATGAACATCATGCTCATTTTGGGCATGTTCCCCGGCTTTTTGTCTATGACGGCGGTGTACTTCGTGCTCAAGGAAATCAACCTTACGCAAAATTTGCTCGGCTTGATACTCGTGTTCACGGCAAGTTCTGCCATGCAGTATTACATTTGCAAGGGCTTCTTCGACACGATACCAAAGTCGCTCGACGAGGCAGCGCGAATAGACGGCGCAAACCGACACCAAATTTTCGTAAAGATTATTTTGCCGCTCGCCAAGCCGATTATCATTTACACCATTCTTACTGCGTTTATAGCGCCGTGGGGCGAGTTCATGTTCTCGTCGTTCATTATGCTCGGCGACCCCGATAAGTTTACCGTGGCAGTCGGCATGAAGTCGTGGCTGGACAATTCCACGCTCGCCAGCGAATACTTTACGGTGTTCTGTGCGGCGGCGGTGGTGGTTTCCATTCCCATTACGGCACTGTTTATTTGGTTGCAAAAATACTATGTGGAAGGCGTTACCGGTGGCTCGGTAAAGGGCTAATAGGAGAAATTATGGCTAATATCAATGGGAAAACCGAGTTTTTGCAGGCACTCAATACGTGCAAGACGGAGGGGAAATCCACTGTCGAACTTTACAACGAAATATCGTCGCTTGCCATGCAATACGGACTTTCGCAAGCACGTGCACCCGCAGAGCGCAACGCATACTATCTGTCTATGGAGTTTTTGATCGGGCGCAGTTTCTTCAACAACTTGATGGAGCTGGGCGTGCTGGACGAGACGCGCGAACTGCTCAAAGAAAAGGGCGTGGACATTAACGTGTTCGAGGAGATCGAGGACGCCGCGCTCGGTAACGGTGGGCTGGGGCGGCTCGCCGCATGCTTTCTCGATTCGGCGGCGGGTTTGGGCTTACCATTGCATGGTTACGGCATACGGTATAAGTACGGGTTGTTCAAGCAGGCGATAGAAAACGGCTTTCAGGTGGAACTGCCCGACGATTGGCAACGCTTCGGCGACCCGTGGTCGGTTCGCAAACCGCGCGAAAAACGCAAGATTGTCTTTGCGGATATGGTGGTTACCGCCGTGCCGTACGATATGCCCGTGTTTGGAAAACGCGTGAACGTACTGCGGTTGTGGCAGGCGGAAGGAAGTGCGGAGGCGCAAAAAATCAGCGAATATTTGTACCCCGCCGACGACACCGAAGAGGGTAAGTTGCTTAGACTGCGGCAGGAATATTTCTTCTCGGCGGCGGCGGTGGGCGAACTGTTGGACAAACACGTAAAGCTCCACGGCAAAAACTTCGACAGCTTTGCCGATTACAACGCCATACAGTTAAACGACACGCACCCCGTGCTCGCCATTGCCGAACTTATACGTGTGCTTACTACAAAGTATAAGGTGGCGTTTGGCAAGGCGGAAGAAATCGCCAAAAAGACTTTCGCGTACACCAATCATACCGTCATGCCTGAAGCACTCGAGTGTTGGGGTGCATCGCTCGTAAAAAAGATTTTGCCGGACATTTACGACGTTTTGCTCCGCTTGCAGGAAAGCCAGACCGCGGAATTTAAGCGACTGGGGTGCAGTGAAGAGGAAGCCGCCGACATGGCGATATACGCAAACGACAGATTTTCCATGGCAAACCTTGCCGTATACGTGGGGCGCACAGTAAACGGCGTTGCCAAATTGCACACGGACATTTTGAAAAGCAGTCTGTTTAAAACCGCGTATAAATACTATCCCGACAAATTCCAAAATAAGACCAACGGTATTACGCAACGCCGCTGGCTCATGTTGTGCAACCGCGAGTTGTCCGACCTGCTTGATAAGACGATCGGCACCGCGTGGCGCGAAGATATCACGCATCTTGGCGAGCTCAACACGCACGTAGATGCCGCGCTCAATGGGTTCGTAAAGGTGAAAGCCGAAAAGAAAAAGCAACTCTTTGCGTACATAAAAAAGCACGAAGGAGTGGAGATTCCCGAAAACTTTATCGTGTATTCGCAAGTGAAACGCTTGCATGAGTATAAGCGTCAGCTCATGACCGCGTTCGCCATTCTGGAAATTTACAAGGGACTTGCAGACGGAACGGTAAAAGACTTTCATCCGTCGGTGTTCGTGTTCGGGGCAAAGAGCGCACCCAGTTATAAGCGCGCCAAGGCGATTATCAAGTTCATCAACGAAATCGCGAATAAGGTCAATTCGGACACACGCACCAACGCTTTGTTGCGCGTGGTGTTCGTGAAGAACTACAATGTGTCTTACGCGGAAAAAATCGTTGCGGGCACCGATGTATCGTTGCAGGTGTCCACGGCGGGTCTGGAGGCGAGCGGCACGGGCAACATGAAATTCATGATGAACGGCGCGGTAACTTGCGGGACGATGGACGGCGCTAATATTGAAATCGTAGAGCTTGCGGGCAAAGAGAACAATTACATTTTCGGCGCGGAAGTGGACGAGATAGAACGCTTAAAGCAGGGCGACTACAACCCGAGCGCTATTTTAAAGGCCGACGCCTTGCACAGCTACGCCGTAAATACGCTTATCGACGGCACGTTCTCCGATGACGGCACGGGCGGCCTTCAAGGCTTGTACGACGCGCTGACGGTGGGGGCGTCGTGGCATAAGCCCGATCACTACTTCGTGTTGCACGATTTGAAAAGCTACGTAAACGCATTGCTCCAAATCAACGCCGACAGCAATAACGAAAAAGCCTTTGCCGCCAAGCAAATCAAAAACATAGCCAACTCGGCGCACTTTTCGTCGGACAGAACCATTAAAGAATACGCCGTCGACGTTTGGCAAATTTAACCGTCAAAAAAAGTCGGACAATGAAATAGCTAAATTGATTATGAGTGAGTTTGGTGTTGCTCCAAACTCATTCATTTTAATATATTGAATTGATTTTTGTAGTATTGAATGTTCATAAAGATATATTACAACTGCATTTTTCATAACTTGCTCCTTTGCGCGGTCTGCTTGGTGTGCGGACTGCGGCTTAAAATTTTGTTGTTCGCTTTGGTGCTTACCGTCTTAA
>CAMUPJ010000030.1 GCA_947090725.1 uncultured Clostridia bacterium | reverse complement strand
CGGCGCTTCTCCGGCCCGGCAGAAGCGATCGGCAGAGTTACGGGAACATTCCCGACGTGCGCGGCAGAGAGGCGATTTTCAAGGTACACGCCCGTAACAAGCCGATTGCGCCGGACGTGGACTTTCAGGTGCTTGCCCGCATAACGAGCGGATTCTCGGGCGCCGAGATTGCCAATCTTCTCAACGAAGCGGCGATTCTGTGTGCGCGCGACAACCGTACGCAGATCAGCATGGAAGACCTTTACGAAGGCATCAACAAAGTGGTGATGGGGCCGCAAAAGAAATCGCGGCTTGTGACCGAAGTGGACAAACGCATTACCGCCTATCACGAAGCGGGACACGCGATTGTGGCGCGGCTCGAGCCGATGTGCGATCCCGTGCACGAAGTATCCATTATTCCGCGCGGGCAGGCGGCGGGCTATACCATGACGCGTCCCGACAGCGACGACGACCATATCACCATAGGAAAGCTCAAAGCCAATCTTGCCATGAGCATGGGCGGCAGAGCGGCCGAAGAATTGGTGATACAGGACATCACGACGGGAGCGGTGGGCGACATCAAACACGCCACCGACATCGCCCGCAAGATGGTTATGGAATGGGGTATGTCCGATCTCGGTCCCGTGTACTACGGTTCCAATCAGGAAGTATTCTTGGGGCGCGATTACCAGTCCACGCATACCTACAGCGAATCGGTGGCCACGCAAATCGATGCGGCGGTTGCCAAACTTGTGGAGACGGCGCACAAAGAGGCGGTGAAAAAGCTCACCGAACACCGCGAAATCATGGATTGCATGGTGCGGCTTTTGATCGAGCGCGAGACCATCTATTCCGAAGAAGTGGATATGATTATGGACGGCAAACCGTATGAAGAAGTGCGGGATGCACTCGACGCGCGGCTTTCCAAGAAATACGACAGCGCCAAGAAATAGTGCGCGTTTGCGCGGAAAAAATTCGTCAAACTTTTACAAAGGCGAGGAGAACAGGATATGAAAAAGAAAGTGAAGATTCCCCTTATCGTAGGTTCGTCGGTAATCGGCGCGATACTGGTTGTCGTGATCGTGCTTTGCGCGGTGACCGTGCGCCCCATGAAGAGTTTTATGGACTACGAGACGGTGCGCGTGACGACGGGCAAACATGAATTGCCCAACGATACCCTCAAACGGAATTTCAAGTCCAAGATCGATAAGAATCTCAAAAAGACGGGCTTCTCGGTGATGCATGCGACGTTGGAGTTCGTGGGAAATTACGGCCCCGAATTCGTGACCGAAAAGGATGAAGACGATAAAACCGTTCGCAAGGAGATCACCGTGGCCGAGGCTAAGAACGCCGTAGCGGCCGGGGAGAATTCTTACAAACTCGAATTGGCTTTTGCCGAAGAAAAAGTATTCAAAGTGGGCAAAGAGCGAGTGACGTACGACCGTTTGCTGATGAACGTGCAAACGACGGAAGGCGAGTTGCGTTGGGTGGAAATTTATTTGTACCGTAGCGTTATGGACGGCACGGTCAGCAACGAGAGCACCGAATACCGCGTTACGCCCATTCGTGTGCGCATGAATACGTCGCCGCTGTATATTGCGCTGGGTGAAATCGCGTCCGATGCGATTTGGGGCTGAAGAACGGATACTTTGTGACGTGCGGCGGATATGTCGCATACAACATATCGAGGTGACGGAATGTTGACTTTGTCGGGTGAATCGAACTTTACGGAAATACTCAAGAAAATCGCAACGAAAATTTCCGATTTTTGGTGGATTATACTTTTGGCAGTCATTGCGCTTTTCGTGATTCTGTTTTTCGTCATTGCCTGCAAGAATAAACGCATCAAGAAGCTCAAACGCGAACTGAAGAGTACGCGCACGCAACTGGAAGTGGAGCGTTCTCGCGCGCGGAACGAGGAAATCTTTGCGCCTGTCACGGGCGGCAAGAAAGTCTTCGGGCAGGAAAGCGCGCCCGTTGTGGGGGATGATACCACCGAAAGAGTGGAGCTTGATCCCGAGGAAGATAGTTCGGTTGCGGCGGAGGAAAACGAGACCGAGCACGCGGCGCAAAAAGTCAGTTACTACAATAAGACGACCGAAGTCAGTCAGAAGGGCGGCAGTGTCAAACTTATCGTGAAATACGACCGCAACAAAGACAGCTGGGTAATCAAGAAAGAAGGTGTGGACCGTGTGGTTCGCAGGGTGGACACCAAAGAAGAGTCTCTGACGATCGCCCGAGGTCTTTGCCGGAAGTATGACGCCAATCTTGTGGTGCACAAGAAAGACGGAAAATTCCAAAAACAGTAATAGGAATTACAAACAAACAACCGACGTGTGATTGCGTCGGTTTTCTTTTGCCGTATATATATAAATTTGTCGGGCTGCGGTTTTTGTGTCTAAATCACTTGCAACAAGAGCGCCAGTATCGGTAGGGTAACGACAGCGGAAAGCGTGCCGAGCAAAACCGTCCCTGCGGCGGCGTCTTGCCCTTCGCCGAGGATTTCGGCATAGTTTTGCACCACGGCCGCGACCGGACAGGCGCACATGATAAACATGCAACACACGAGTTCGCGTCCGAGAGGCAAGACCGAAAGAATGCCCAGCACGCACAGCGGAAACACGATTTGATTGATTCCCACGGAGAGGTATTGCAAGGGACTGCCGAAGATACTGCGCCAGCGCATGGTGGCCAAGCGCATTCCGAGTACCAGCATGCACAGCGGCGTGGTCATTTTGCCGAGCAGGTTTACGGCGTCTCCCACAGCGCCGAGCAGTCTGCCGTTTTGCGTGCCGATTTTGAAGCCGGTGAGAAAAAACGGAAGCGCAATCGCAATGGAGATTGTGGCGGGATTGCACAGAATTTTTCCGATGCCGATGTATTTGCGGTCGCGCGTGATAACGGCGGACACCAACGTCCAGCCCAGCAGATTCATGGAAAGAAAATACATCATCGAATAGACGGCCACGTTGGGCGAGTCGGGAAAGATCGCTTCCAAAAGCGGTACGCCGAGAAACGAGCAATTGGAAAGCGTGGTGGCGACCGTTGCGATCCGATAGCGTACGTCCTGCATGCGTTTACGGAAAATCAGGTAGAAGATGCCGAGAAACACAAGTTGCGCTATTGTGATGATTGCCAGAAAAAGCAACAGATTGAGTCCCAGCTTTTTGCTGAAATCGGCTTTATTGAAGGAGTACAAGGTGAGTGCCGGCTGACATACGTACATAAGCATTTTGGAAAAAGCCGAAATGCTTTCCGCGCGCACAGCCCGGCATTTGACCAAAACAAATCCAGGCACCGCATATGCCAGCATGATGCTTACCATAATGAGAGTTGTCGTAAATTCCCGCATCGTCTCCCGACTCCGTTTTTGTCTTGCTAAGCGTACTCTTTTTCGACGGAAAAGTCAAGCGGATTGCCTTGCGCTCTTTTTGGATTGATGGTATAATCAAATTACAGGCAAAGGAGGAAAACAAAAACATGGAAATCAAAAACCGAACGATTGCTCTGCTTATAGACTCTGACAATATTTCGCGAAAGTATCTTGAGTTGTTATTGAACGAGGTGAGTAAATTCGGCGAAATTACATACAAACGGATTTACGGAGATTTCACGACGCAACAAGCAGCCGGTTGGCGGAAGGATCTGATTGAATATGCAATCGAACCCATTCAGCAATATTTGTTAACCAAAAAGAAAAAAGACGGAGATAAGGAAATCGAGTTTAATGTAACCGATTCCGCCATGATTATCGATGCGATGGACATTCTCTACACAAAAAATGTGGATTGTGTTTGTTTGGCAACCAGTGACAGTGATTTTACGAAACTGGCTATGCGGTTCCGAAACGAAAATTACGTTGTGATCGGCGCAGGCGAAAAGAAAACGTCGCAATCGTTCCGTGCGGCATGTCATCGCTTTCTTCTGATGGACGCATTGCTTGCGGAAAGCGAAAAATCGATGACGGACGAAGAAGGGCTTGTAAATAAGGAAGTGCCTTTACAAGAGACAAAGAAGAAGGGGGACTGTACGGAGGCCCTACCGGAAGATGCGGAAACGGAGAATACCCCTATGTCGTTGGGAAAATTGGTGGACGTGTCGAAAAAGATTATCCGCGAAGAAGCAAACGAAGATGGTTGGGTGCTTATGTCGCGTTTTTCACAACGTCTGTATGATCAGGTAAATACCTTTAACCCGAAGTTGTACGGCAATTACAGTAAGCCTACGTTGTTTTTCCGTTCGTTGATATATACCGAAAACAAAAAACCGATTTTCGAATTGAAAAAAGTGGGAAAAGTAGACAGTATTCGTATCGTATCATAGCGTCGGTCACTTTTCGGCGCAGAGAAATGAAATCCCCTACAGTGCAAAGGAGAACAGGATGGCCATGTCGGCGATTGCCGCGACGCAAGTGGTGGCGCAACGGGTGTTTACGCCGTTGTATATTTATTTGGATATCGCGTTTTTGGTATTTTTCACCGTGTTGCTCATCGTGAAGAAAAAGTATCTGACGGTGTTGTTTGCATTGGCCGGCGGAATTTTGTACATGATCGTCGATTACGGGATTTTCCATTTGGCCACCCATTCGCGGCATATCGAGGGAGGCAATCTGTTTTGGGTGCTTCTTTGGATGTCGATGAGTTACGGGATGACAAACTTTGCCTGGATATGGCTTTGGTTCGGAAAAGACAAGCATTTGCTCGAGTGGTCTTTGCTGATTTGCGTCTGGTGGATTTCCGCTCCTTTGTTGGCTTCTACGTTCGGTGCGAACATGGCGACTATAAAAATTTGGCGGACGACAGGCGCATATCACGGTTATATGGCGCTCATTCTGTTTGCGGGGTACGCCGCCGCGATTGTGTACAATCTGTTGCAACGAGACCGCGAAAAGCGATTCCCGCTGTTGTGGATGTTGGCGATCGGCATCACGGTGCAGTTTGCGTGGGAATTTTCTCTGTTGGTGGGCGGGATCCGCAGTGCGGAGTTTGCGTCTGCGGCGGACAAAATCACCACGCTTGTCGTCAACTCGTTGCTCGAGACCAACCTGGGCGCCGTGCCGATTTATTGCATCTTTATCGCGGTGACGCAACGGTTTACCGAAGACCTGCATCGAAGAGCGTATGTCCCGTTCACCGAACGCCTGCGGGAAATGAACCTTACGCGTGTTCGGCGCGGACACGGTTCCGTCGCGCAGGCGGAAGAAAGTCAACGAAAGACGGAAAATACGTCGGAAAAATAATTGACTTTTTCTTGCGACGGCCGTATACTGTATTTGCATGAAGGGTGATTTATCCTTGTATGCATCCGGTATCATTCAGATGTGGAGCTGACATAATGAATTTGCATTGTGCGATTCTGCATTTGTAGTGTGCGGAATCGTTTTTTTTGGAGGATTCATTATGGAAAAACAGAAATTCACGGTCAACGTCAAAGAGTTCAAGAAGATGACCAGTCCCAACGCGTTTCATTCGGACGTCGTCAAATACGTATGTTACGTGCAGTGCGCCAGCATCGACAGTAAACTGTCCGAATGGATGGGAATCAACCCGCGGGAACAGAAGATGACGACAAACGCTGCCAAGAAAATCAGCGAAAGTCTGATAGGGTGTGCGAATTTTCACGAACTCAACAGGGGACTTGTTTTGTCGGTAGACACGATTGCGTACGACAATCAGAAAAACACGGCGGTATTTACCCTTACCGATCCCGAGCTGCACGGCGATATCGACGGCGGCCATACGTTGCGGTCGATTTTCGATTTACGCGAGAAGAATCTTTTAGTGGACGATCGGTATGTATTCGTCGAGTTTTTTACGGGACTGCAAAATACGGTCGAGCTGGCGGAAGCGCGCAATACTTCGGTGCAAGTGGATCTCAAATCCATAGAGGAACTGAAAAACAGTTTCGAGGTGCTGAAAGAGGCGTTCGGGGAGTTGCCGTTTGCCAATCGGATTCAATATAGGATGAACGAGTATTGCAACGACGGGATCGAAGTGATCGACGTACGGGAATTGATTGCTATACTTCTGATGTTCAGTCAGGAGGTGTACCCCATCAAAGAGAAAGGCGTCTTGTCGGAAACACAGCCGATACAAAGCTATTCGGGAAAAGAGACGAGCTTGCGCAAGTTCCTCAATCTGGGGAAGGAAGCGCGCGAAGAAATGATTCGCCGCATGATGCCCGTAATACCCGATATCTTTCGGCTGTGGGAAACCATCGAATGCAATTTCACACAAAAGACCGGCGATGCCAACAAGCGATACGGCACGCGCAAATATTCGCGCTTCGATAACGGGAAAATCATCGGAAAGTCTTTTCTCGGCGGAAAAGATCTGATCTATTTCATTCCCAAAGGTATTATGTATCCGCTTGTCGGCGCTTTTCGCGCGTTGGTCGTGACGGATGAAAATCACAAATACAGTTGGAAAATGCCCCCTTTGGAAGTCTGGGAAAAAGTCGGCGCCAAATTGACGGGAACGATTCTGGATGAAAAAATGGGCAATCCCGACGTCATTGCCAAAAACACCAATTTGTGGAGTAACTTGTTCAAAGAAGTATATATTTGCGGGTACATGGAGTAAGCATGAAAATATTTTTCAGTCATTGCAGTGAAGACAAAGAAATTACTTGGCAAATCGTGACGCTTTTGCGCGATACGCAAAAGAAAGTCAAGCCCTTCTTTTCTTCCGATCCCGATACGGGGGTTGGGGCGGGCGAGAACCTGATGGAATGCATCAATCGGGAAATCAAGCAGTGCGATCTGTTTATACCCGTCGTGACCGAAAATTATTTGCGCAGTATATACTGTATGTACGAGTTGAGCTTGGCGGTGTTTCTGAAGTTGGAAATTGTGCCGCTTGTCGCTTCCCGCGCGCTCTACGAAAAGCTCGGGAAAATCGTGGGGAATAATATTCTGTTTATCGACGCGTCTTCTCACGACGGTGCGCGGATATTCGCAAACAGATTTCAGATTGCGCAAGCCGTGCCGCAAATTGAAAAGATATTGGCGCAGTTGGCGGCGCAGGTGCGCTCATTGCGCCCGTATATAGGGATGAATGCGGACGAATACGCCAAGATTTTGCAGTATTGCGACACACAAGGCGTCAAACGCTTGCAAAACGCTACGATGCCCGCCGAGGAAATAAAGCGCAAAGTGCGCGCGGCGAAAGAGTTGGTGCTTGTTTCCACTACGGGAGACGGCGTTCTGAAAATGCTCAGCTCCGAAGCTTTGGCAAGCGCATTGGCGGCAAAGTGCGATATCAAAATCATCTTGCCCAATCAATACGCCGCTTTTTGCGCCGACGTTGCCGAAATCGAGCGCCCCGACGATACTGAGGCTAACCTACGACGGCTGTCCAACGAATTTAGCAATGTGATTACGTATATGAACGAAACGGTCGTCAAGGCGAAAGCGGCGTCGTCCGAGATCGGCACCGTGACGGTATATTGTGCCTATACGCTTCTGCGGCAAACCATTCTGTTGGCCAAAACCGAACAAAGCACCTGGGGCTGGATTTCGATGACGTTGCCGCCGGCACGCACGGTAGACGGCACGCCTTCGATGGAAATCGAATGCAACAACGACGCGTACAGTGCGCTTATGAAAGTGTTATTTCGGTATTGCGGCGGGATTACGGATATCGCCCGCAAACGCGGCGCCGTAAAAACGATAGACGGCGCAACAAGTTCTGCGCCCTTCTTTTGGGAGAAACGGCACGCTACGGAATATTGGAAAGAGAAATATCAGGCGGCGCGCACGAATATGGAGAATGCCGCAAAGTACGGCGACGGCGTGTTGATCGAAGTGGCGGCACAGCATCCTTTGCGTGGCGGTAAGTATCCCAACGAAGAGTTTGCGGCGCGGTTGGACTTTGCATCGGAATTGTATAATACATATAAAGAGCGCGGCGAGCATGCGCGGATTTACGTACCGGGGAGTCGACACAGGTACAACGGCGTTGCGGACGACGTCAGTTTGAGTCAGGCGGGTAGCGACTATCTTACGGAGCGCGGCATACCCGCGAGCGACATTTGGGGCGAGAACGCCACGAAGGAATTTAAGGGAGACGACGGCGTGTACAACTCCGCCGACGAATGCTTTGTGGCGGCGAAGCTTTTTGGAAAACTGCGCGCGGCAAAATTGGTATGCGTTTGTTCGCCGTATCAATCGCATCGCAAGCTTTTGCACTATATCGAGTTCGGGGTGGTGCCGCTATGCTATTGCACGTCGGTGGACAACATGTTTCATGATCTTTTGGGCGAGGTGTTCGAGGCGGTGCCCAACGTATTGTACGTGGATCACTCCTGCCAAGACAGAACGGGAGATATTTTCGTGCGCTCACGGCAAGAACGCAAAGTAGACTGACCGAACGTGCAAAAGGAAAAAGCTTGACTTTATTTTACGATTTCCTCTATAATAAACACACGGGAAACGGTATCGTTTCGTTTCGTGAAAGTATATAATAAGTCAGCGGATTTCTTTTTTCGGAAAAGAATTCGTGCGGTATGTGAGATTGCGGATATCGGATGTCACGCAAATACGATTTCTCAATGAGGAGAATGTTTATGGCAAAAAGAAGAAGCGGTTGTATTGTAAGCACAGTGGCCGAACCGAATAGATACGGCAATGCGTCGCAAAAAAAGAACGGCGTTTTCGGTGCGGCATCGAAACGCACTGTTATGGCTAAAGCGATGGCAATCGTATTGGTTGCTTGTTTGTGTTTGGGATTTCTGGTGGGCGTATCCGGTTGCAGTAAAAGGCCTTCCGAGAACAAGCTTCCCTCTGTGGATTTGCCGTATCCCGATCCGAGCGATAGCGTGTCGTACGTCAATGCGTATGCCAATGCGACCAAAGTCGGATATTTTGCCGAAACATTGGGCAATGTGGAAAGATATAAACCGGTGGAAGGCGTCCATGACGGCGGCCTTGCGACGGGTTACCCCAAATATGGTTATACGCTTTCGCTGACGACGGATCAGAAGAATGCAATTCTTGCGGAAAACAGAAGTCTTTGCGCAAAGCCCACTACGAATACGGGCGGGGTATACGACTGGATGGATGAAGACGGGTATCTGTACACGGGTACCCGTGAAAATGCCACGCCTTTATCGGATGGAAGCGGGCAACGGCAACTGTATAAGCATTCCGGTTCCGTGGGCTTATACGGCGGGAATGTTTCCGACGAGGAACCCGCCGTTGTAAAAAAGCTGACCTTCCGGCCGAGATCTTACGGCAGTTACTATAACGTAACGGGGCTTTATGCGCCTGCGGGCGAAGTGATTAAGATTCAGCTCAGCGAAGCGGATATGCGGGCGACGGGCGGACTTATCATTCATATCGGGCAGGCGCTTTACAACGGGCAGGCGAACAATATCTGGAATGCGAGAAATTTCAATCGCATGCCCGTAATTCTCAATACGATGTACGTTACTACGAGCACGGCCGTTCTCGAAAACGGCGTGTATACGGCATATGTCGGTTCTTTTTTGGGTGGGCCTATATACGTGCGCTCCGAGTCGGTCGAGTTTTCCGTAACCGTTTCGGGCGGCGTGAACTACCCGCACTTTATTTTGGGGCATACGACCGAAGAGGAGTATGCCGAATATACGAAATCTTCCGTGCCGTTTTTCGATCTGGAAGTGTGGGACAGCGGCGTATTGCATTCGGGTCCGTATGCATATGCAAAGCGTTTCAGTTATGAAGAACTTTACAAAGCGGCCATTTTGTGGGAAAAGATTTCTTTGGTCAGTACGCGTGTGTCCAATCAAGGGATTGTATTTATGTACGATCCGTTCGTGGCGGCGGGGGCGGCAGTCGCGTTTCCCGGGCGGCGCTCGGTGAACTGTCCCATGGGTTGGATGACCAACTCGCTCAATTACAGCGGTATCGTAACGTCGGGCGCTTGGGGCAATTTGCATGAATATCACCACAACTTCCAGAATTACGGCGTGGGGGACCGCGGAGAAGTGACCAATAATGCGCTGAATTTGGTCGCTTACAGCCTGTTCACGAAAATTTCTTCCGCCAGACAAATCAGTTCGTACGGCGGTGCCGGACTTTCGGGCTGGAACTGCTATACCAGTGCGACTTGGGCTTTACAGAGAGTAAACACAAGACAGATCAGCTCTACCAACGGACTGGCCGTGTACGCAACGCTTTTGCATAACTTGGGGCAGGATGCATTTATCAAATCCACCGGCGCATCGGGGGCAAATTATTTCAATCGGTGGGCTGCCAATACGCACCAGGACTTCTCGTATTATGCTTCGCTGATCAGTTCGTACGGCGGCAATCTCACTTTGGCGGAGAACGATTACCCTATGTTCGTTCCCGTTTCCTGCGTATACCAGACGGGGAGAAGCTATACGTACGACGGAGAAAAGCGGTATAGTGAGACGATGCAACCCTTTGTGATTCCTTACGGCAAGCCGTATACGGTGGATCTGAATCCCTATACCGTTAACGCGGCAAGCCAATATCAGAGCGGCAGTGTGGTGATCGGCAACGGTTTTGGTTATAAGATCAAGCGAGTGAATGCTCTCGGGATCGACGGAACGTTTGAAAAGACCGGAGAGGGCATCTATACGTTTACCCCCGGTTCCGCATTGCGGTCGGGAAAAATTTACGTCACGCTGGAAATTACCACGGCGGACGGGGAGCACACGTACAACGGCAAACAATTGGAAGACGTGGATTTGGTGTTGGAATTCGAGCAGTCGCATGAATCCGACAAGGCGGTGCTGGAAAGAACCGTTTACACGTACGAGGGGGATACCGAGTATGTAAGCGCATCTTCGGCGTATGAGGCGAATTATGCGGGGTATACCTCCGTGGAAGAAGAGAATAATGGGAATTATTCGCAGAACAGCAATACCGACGTTTGGCTTTATCCGCACAAAGACGCCTATATCAACGATCCCAAGTATGCGCCTTATGTGGTGAACGACAAACAGGTTTTTGAACTCAGGGGCAAACTGTATTTTCCCGAAGAGGGAAAATATCGCGTTTATATGCGCGGGCGCGTCAGTTGTGCGCTGTATCTGTCGCTCGACAACGGGAAGTCGTATGAAAAGGCGGCGGCAATAGACGAAGACATGAGCAAGATTCCCGCCAACAGTCACTTGTTCCGTCTTACGGATAGCAATACGTATAAGGATATCGATGTGCGCGCAGAACAGTGGGTATATTTCAAGGAAGTGCTTGTGACCAAGCAGATCGGCACCGGCAATACTTGCAGCTATATCGGGCTGGGGATTGGGACTTGGACCGTGCCGCTGTACACCACGCAGGTCAAGTATTACGATGCCAACGGAGACGAGGTTCCCGAAGACAGTGAGAACATCGTAAGAACCGAAACTCTCTATTTTAACGAAAGAGGCGATCAGGTCACCGAGGAGGAGGCGAGTCACGTCGAGCCCGTACCGCCCACGAGTGCGACCTATGCAACGGCCTACAGAGAATCTTATGAGTTTACCAAAGAATTTACGAGCGAATATTTCTATACGAGAAATTATCGCTATAACTATGAGGATGCGTCTACGCCGGATGTTCTTACGACGCGTTTGCCGCAGACATATATGGAAAATGTAGGCACGTACGTTCCTTGGTACGAATATCAGGTGGTGGAAAACCTTTTCGACGGCGACCCTGCTACGGCCATCCATTTCAATAGTTCTTTCGGCGTATCGGCAAGCAAACCTGCCATTCTGGCATTTGATATGGGAGAAGTGGTAAAGGCAAATCAACTGACGCTGGACGTTTATGTGGACGGTAGTGCAAGCAACAACAATGGGAACAATGCCTTTCCCAGAGTGATGGTTTTGCAGGGAAGTCTCGACGGCGAAAACTGGTACGAGATGGGGCGTTGGTCGGTTTTGAACGCTTCTTACAGCGGGGTGCCGTTGTCCTTTCCCGCCGCCACATTCCGTTACTATAAAGTTACGGTTACCGAATCTAATAATTTCACGGCGCACCGTGTTGCGTTCAGCGGTCTTGCACTTTCCTACGTATTGCGGTTGGACGGCAGTGAAAACAATCATTTTTCTCCCGATAATGCCATGTTTGCTTACACGGGGAATTGGCGGACCGCGCAGGCAGACGCAAACTTCGGGAAAGTGTATGTGGGGCAGAAAGGCGCCGAAATGCGGTTCGAGTTTGACGGAACGGAATTTGTTATTCTTTCTTCCAAATATTACGGTAAGAATTTTGAGGTGTATATCGACGGAAAGCTTGCCGAATCGCGTAAAGTCAAAGAAGACGACGGAGAATATGCCGTAAGCTATCTTTCGCCGGCATTATCGCCTGTCAGGCACAGCGTCATTATCCGGTGTACCGGCGAGGCGAACATCGATTCCGTTGCGGTCTATTAGATAAACGGCTCGAGGGCAGGAGATTGCCGAAAGTCCCAAACAAAAAAGTACGAATCGTAGCGATTCGTACTTTTCGCTTTTGGGCGAAGCATATCGGAGGATCAGTTTTTTGAAACTATACGCGCAATAAACGCATGTTTGCGGGCAGTGTATACATAACGGTCATCCGCATACTCGCCGCATAATTCTATTTTAAGATTCTCGTATGCTTTGGCAACTTGCGTATCGGTGTTCAGACAATCGCGAAACTTAATATAGTTTCGCCACTCTGTGCTGTCGGTCTTGACTACATGAATAAAGTGTGTTTGCAATCGGTTTGACCCGTCGTAGTATCCGCCGCAAGCATACAAAAGCTGACGAATATCCGAAATATTGCAATCCACCGCTACGTCAACGTTGTTATTCTCAGAGTCCACCGCATGGCGGTAATAGAATCCACAAGTTTCGAGTTCGCGATTATAACGCAAAATGTCGGCAAAGTCAGTCGTTGCAACGGCAATGTCGATGATGGGTTTTGCCTTTATGGTATTTACGGCAGTGCTTCCGATATGTTCGATTTCTTTTGCAGAGCTTCCCAAAATACTTTTAAGCGTATCAATTGTTCGCTCGGCTTCTTTATTCCAAGCGAAGTCATGGTCATATAGGGCTGTTTTGCCACGTTCTAATCCGATAATAGGCATATGCATCTTATTATAATTGCTTTGACGGCGCAATGTCAAATTTTTAAGGAACTTGCCTTTGGGTATTATGGTAACTTTGTGCGGCGTTATATAAAACCAAAAGACAAAGAAAAAACCTAAAACGTATACAAAAGGAGTTCGTTTCAGGTTTTGGTGGTGGAGGTGATCCTTCCAAATCCGAACTCAATGCTTCTTCCAATTCTGCCAAAGATACCGATTTTGTACCTTCTTTGTGGTTGAACGCAAAGAATCCCGTTAAATCGTATGAGATAACCGTTGAAAAAGACGGAATAAGGAAAACCGCCACAGTAGCGGTATATATAAATTAGAATTTTACCCCAAATGGGGACTGCCGAATAAAATGTTTGAAGAACGGCAAAGCCGATAGAGTGTTATGCTCTATCGGCTTTTTTATTTGCGAATTTAGGTTATTAATTACTTGGGGCGTTTCGTTAAGCATTTTATATCACACCTACGACTGCGTTCACAACAATTATCAGCATATTGTGCGTTCAAAATTTTCTTTAACTGAACAGCTTCGTCATTGTAATGATTTTAAGTTTGCGAGCATTTTCAACACTCTTTAAGCGAAAGTTGTAATTCATATTTTGCCTATCCATATCATTAAAGCCTATCGGCAAAAAGGTTAGGTGCGATTCTCTGTCGCCAAAACCGTTTTCTTTTTCCGCTATAATATAAAACAAGTTTTTTGCAAAATATTTATTTGTATATAACTGTTCAGCTTCGAGATTTTCAAAGTCGTCGGAACATTCGGGACTTAATTTAATAAAATCACAAGGCAAATCGTTTGCGAACTTTTTGCGCATTTCAAATACGGAAAGAGGTATTTTATGCTCATCGACAAAATAACCGTTAGTCGTCAAATCCAACATAATCCATTTATGTAAATTTGAGTCGAATATCTCATTAACTACGTGACAGTCACCGTCATACGGCGAATATGGCATAAGCCAAATTCGACGAGCATATATTCCCAAAGCAAGACAGCACTCTTGCAGTATCTTTGCTTTTGCTACACAGTTTATTCCTTGCTCGGGTTTGTTAAGGCTGTATTCTAAAAGCGATAAAGCATTACACTCGATATGATTATCGTAATCACCTTTGTGTGTGAACTTTGGGGCAAAATAAGCGACCAAGCGAGCCGCTTTGTCAAATTCAGTTCCTATTCCCGCTATCTTTGAAAGAGAGTATTTGCTTTCTAAAATCTTATATTCCACGCAATCGAAATCATATAATAGGTCTGCTTGATAATCACATATGAACATTGGAGTTCTTATTTTACAAGCTGATTGGATACAAAATGCTCCGTTTTATTGCTATTATTAAGAATGATGGGAACAAGTTCTTGCGGATATAAAGGTATATTTTTAATTTCATTTAACGGCATCCAGCAAAAGTCTAAATCTAATCTTTTGGCATCTAAATTGTCGTAGCCGTGAAAAGTTCCGCTTAACGGAATTGAGTTTTTGTCTGTAAGATGAACTTTATAGTATAAAGCGGTTTGGTGACAGGGCCTTTCGCCCCAATGGAAGAAAATCTCACCTATTGCAAGTAAACTGTCGATTTCTATATTTGCGTGTAACTCTTCCTTAAATTCACGTTTCAAAGTATCTTCGGTCGTTTCAAAAAGTGCCACGTGTCCGCCGATAATCGAATAATCATCATTCTTGGGCTTTTGCAACAAAATCTTATTATTGTGTACTAATATTCCGCCGACACGATAGGAGTAAACGTAATCGTTGTTTTTGAATAAGATATCCATATTATTTCCGATACAAAATATATTTGTTTTCCGCAAAGGTTTTATTCAACCTTTTTGCATAGTATTCACCTTGCGAAAAGTATGTAAAGCCGTTCTTCTCTATAACTCGTTTTGATTGGTTGTTCTCTACAAAATGTCCTGCGGTTACGGCATCTAAGTCAAGCGCGTCAAAACAATACTTTATTACGGCATTAACAGCCTCGGGTATAAGCCCTTGTCCCCAATATGCTTTTGACAACACGTAGCCGATTTCTTTTGTTTTGAGATTGCTTAGTTCTGGTTCGTTATTTGCCCAAGAGTAATGTAGTCCCAACGAGCCGATTACCTTTTCGTTGCTTTTTAGTTCCAATGCAAATACGTTTTTGTCGGCTATAAAAGATTGTAGAATGGTTTTCGATTCGTCAATCGATTTGTGATGATTCCAGCCCGCCATTTCGCCAACGCCGTCAACCGACGCATATTCGTAAAAATCATTCAGGTCGGTTTCTCGCCACGGGCGAAGTAATAAGCGCGGAGTATCTATTGTTATGTTTGAAATATCGATTTGAATATCCATAATATTGCTCCACGTAGTTTTGATAATTATATCATAAACGCTAAAAGTAAGCAAGCAAACGACATTCCAAAAACTCATAGCAAAACAAATATCCACTAGCATAAGTAGGTGGATATTTGCTTTTGGACGATGTGAAATTTAATTCGTAATAAGC
>CAMUPJ010000029.1 GCA_947090725.1 uncultured Clostridia bacterium | reverse complement strand
AACATCGCGCCGCACGCGGTTCGATTCTTTTGGCGCCAACATTCTCCAAGTGCCGAGGGCACGCTTCCGTATCGGCCGTCATGCGTTTGCAAACATCGCGCCGCACGCGGTTCGATTCTTTTGGCGCCAACATTCTCCATGTGCCGAGGGCACGCTTCCGTATCGGCCGTCATGCGTTTGCAAACATCGCGTCGTATTACGTATATTCCCGAATCGTTTTTGCTACGTTGATAAGATGATCGGCGACACGCTCTATATTGGAAGACAAAGACAAATATTGCGCGCCGGCTACAAACGTACATTTGCCTGCGGACAAGCGATCAATGTGTTTCTGCGACATGGCATACGTAATTTCGTCAATCGTTTCTTCGACGGAGTAGGCTTGCCGCAACATTTCGTCGTCACAGTCCCGATACACCTTATCGACGATTTCGTACAAATTTTGCACGCACACCTGCAAATTTTCTATTTCGGCGACGGCTTCATCGGAAAAGCGTATATTCGCATTGCGGAGAGTATCTGCGTATTCCACAATATTTTCGGCATAATCGCCCACCCGCTCCAAATCGCTGATCGAACGGATTGCGGTGGAAAGATAGATGCGGTCTTTTTCGCCGAGTTCGGACTTCAGAAGCTTGACGATAAAAATGCCGAGTTCTTTGTGCAGATAATCCAGTTCGTTTTCGTTCGCTTTCAATCTTTCGCTTTGCGTATAATCGAGCGTACGCGCAATATCGCAAGCGTAATGAAAGTTGCGCACGGAGATTTCCGCCATATGCAGGATTTCGTTTTTCACTTGCTGTACGGCAATCGGCGGCGTAGTCAGCATGTGATCGTCTACAAAGTACAGGCGCGGCGCGTTTGCATCGGTATTGCCGTTTCTCTTTTTGTCGGGTATAATTGCGGATACCGCTTTTACAAGCAAATTTGTAAGCGGCAGAACGATGACGACCGTAAGTAAGTTGAACACGGTATGGAAAACGGCAAGTTGCGTTTGCGGCGCATTAGGAATCATCTTTTGCAATACCCACCCGAAGTCCGTACCCCCTATCCGCAAAAATAATCCGATCAGCAAAAACACCGCAACGCCGCTCACATTGAATATGACGTGAAGTAAGGCTGTGCGCTTTGCGTTTCGTCCGCTCGTAATACCCGCTATCAAAGCAGTGATGCAAGTGCCTACGTTGGAACCCATCGTAATATAAATCCCTTGATTGAGGGAAATCAGTCCGGCAACTGCCATGGTTATGGCAATAGAGGTCATAACGGACGAGCTTTGCACAACGGCGGTAAGCAATGCGCCGAGCAAAACGAGCAACAGCGGATTGCGTATCACCGATAAAAACCGCTTCAATGCGGCCGATTCGGCAAACGTATGCATGGCGTCGCTCATAAGCGATAACCCCACGAATATCATTCCGATACCGGCCATGATACCGCCGATTTTTTGCGCGTTGTCCTTTTTGGCAAAGGCAAGCACAAATGCGCCGATCCCCGCAAAAGCGGCGAATACGGCCGAAGCGGATATACCGCCACCGAACATACCGAGCGCTACAAGTTGCCCCGTCACCGTGGTTCCGATATTCGCACCGAAAATCACGGTGGCCGCTTGCGCAAGCGTCATGATTCCCGCATTGACAAAGCCGATTACCATTACCGTCGTAGCGCTCGAACTCTGTATCGCCGCCGTCGTTACCGTTCCCACGCCTACGCCTACGAGCTTGCTTTTCGACGCTTTCGCAAAAAGCGCTTTGAGCTTTTTGCTTCCCAGCGATTCCAGATTGGAACTCATCATGGAGCAGGCAATCAGAAACACGCCCACCCCCGCCGTCAAAGATAAAACAGAAGTCGCTATTTCCATAGCCGTCATGGTATTTCTCCGTAGATATTCGATGCTTCTATTTTACCTGCCAAAAGTAATAAAGTAAGGCGGAAAAGTGTATTAAAATTGTAAAAAGAAGGGCGCGCGCCCTTCCCTAAAATTCAACGGTGAATTTGCTGCCTTCGCCCAGCGTGCTTTCCACACGGATGTTCCACCCCGACTTTTGGCATATTTTTTTCACCACCGCAAGCCCGAGTCCGAAGCCGCCGTTCTTTCCGCCGTGCGATCTGTCCGCCGTAAAGAACCGCGAGAACACTTTGGGCATATTTTCCTGCGATATGCCTATTCCCGTATCTTCCACGCTAAAACCTTTCCCGGTAATCGTTACGGTAATGCTTCCGTTCTCTTTATTGTATTTGACGGCGTTTCGGATAAGATTCCCGAATATCTCGTTTAACCGTTCGTGTCGGGACAATACCACCACGTTTTCTTCGATATTTTCCGTAACCGTGATATTCCGTTTATCCGCTTCGGGCTTTAATGCGTGTAGCGTTTCCCGCGCAAGCGCCGTAAAATCCACTTCGTAAGGCGGTAGATCGTCGCTGTCGATCTCGCTGTAATTGATAATACAAGCAATCAGATTCGACAACCGTTCACTCTGCGCCTGTATTGTCTCGTAGGCTGTTTTTTGTTGTTCTTCCGTCATGCCGCCCATACTTAAAAGTTCGGCATAGCCGCGAATGGAGGTGAGCGGCGTATTCATCTCGTGCGTTACGTTGGATATGAATTCATCTTTGGATATTCGGGCCTTTTCCACAAGTTCGCTTTCCGCTTTTACGATATCCATTTGCCTTTGTATATCGCGGTTCCGCTTGTTCAGAATGGCCGCAACCGGTTTCAGTTCGGAATATTTGCTCGATACCGTTTGATTCCCCGACGCTTCTTTTGCAAGTTGTTTGACCGGCCCGACAATAAAGTGCGTAGCAACAAAGGCTATCACCACGCATAAAGCAATCATGATGCCGGCAAACGAGAGAAACAAGGGTAGCGTCTGCGCGAAAATGCTCCAATCGGAGTCGGTGAATACGGCAATGCGCACTAAAAAATTTCCGTCGAAGTTCTTGCAGTAATAGACCATATCCTTTCCGAGCGTGGAACTGCCGCGTACGGCAAACCCCTCGCCCTGCAAAATGGCGTCCTTTATTTCCGTTCTGTCCGCGTGGAGCGCTACGATACTTTCCGCCATGCTGTCGGCCAGCACATTACCTTGCCCGTCCATAAACGTAACTCTTGCGCCGTTTAACTTTTCCGAAAATGCGGCGGCGCCTTGTGCATCGAGCGAAAAACTTTCCTCGTATGCGTTCATGTAAACGCGCAAAAATTTCTTGCTGTCGTCAATGGCCGATTTGTAATACATTTGCGTAGAAGCAAAGCCGAAAATAAGTAACGCGAGCAAAGTTATACCGAACGACAAGAGCCATATGCGCCATTTCATATTCTATACCCCACGCCGAATACGGTCTCGATGGGGATGCCGAGTTTGCGGAGACGGGCAACGTGATTGTCAAGCGTTCTTGTCTCGCCCGTGTCGTATCCCCAAACGGCGGTCAGAAGTTTTTCCCGCGACAACACTTTTCCGGCATTTTCCATAAAGCATTTCAGAAGTTCGTATTCTTTCCGATTGAGCGTTACGGGGTTGCCGTTCGATTTGCAAGCAAAAGTTTCGGTATTCAGCACGATATTGCCTACGGTTAAAACCGTGGGCCGCTGTTTTCTGCGCAGTCTTGCGTTTACCCGTGCCGTAAGTTCGAGCACGGAAAAGGGCTTTGCGATATAATCGTCTGCGCCTGTATTCAATCCGTTGACTTTATCCTCTTCTTGGGAAAGTGCGGAAAGCATGATACAATCCACTTGCGGATAGTTGCTTTTAATATGCCGCAAAGCGTCCAACCCGTTGCCGTCGGGCAACATAATATCCAAAAGCGCAACGTCGGGAACTTCTTCCGAAAGCGCGCAAATACACGATTGCAATGTAGAAAACGTCTTGATTTCCAATCCGTTCATTTCCAACGCAACCTTTACAAGCCCGCAAATACTTGCGTCATCTTCCAAAATGAAAACTTTCCCTTGCATACCCGACTCCTTATACATTTATTATACCATAGTCATGTAAAAAATCAAGACGGTTAATTGTATAAAAAGTGTAAAATCGTATCGCGACATAAAAAATAGCGAGAGGCAAAACGTACTTCCCGTAGGGAATATAAAAAGCGAAGAAAATTTCTTCGCTTTTTATCATGGATGATCAATTGAAATTTGTATTACAGCCCGTACAACAAAACACCTAATACAGCCGCAATCACAATCAATATTATGGGCGATATAGATTTTTTTCGGATTTTCCAATGAATAAAATTTATTACCCCCATAAGACAAAATATTATAAGTCCTTTCCAATCAAAGGTAAAAGAGCTGTCAATCGTCTTTATGCCAAAAATAGAACTCAAAAACATTGTAACGAATGTAGCAAATATAAGCCCGATAATAGCGGGACGAATGCCACCCAATGTCGCTTTGACACCCGCATACTTTAATAGGTTTTGAGCAACCATTGCAACAATCAATATAATAATAAACGACGGCAGTACAATGCCGAGAGTAGCGACAAAAGAACCTAAAATCCCCGCCTGCGACGAACCTACAAAAGTAGCCATATTGACCGCTATCGGTCCGGGCGTAGACTCCGATACCGCTATGAAATTCAATAGCTGTTCTTCGCTTAACCAACCATAGGATAGGACGGTTTCTCTTATTAAGGAAATCATTCCGTACCCGCCGCCGAAAGATACGACGCCGATTTTTAGAAACGCTAAAAACAATTCGAGATAAATCATTTTTCTTCCCCCGAATTGCTTTCATTGTCCGAATGAGACTTTTTACGATTATTGCTTATATAGCCGATAGTGTATATCAGTAAACCCAATATTCCACTAATAAGTATGTAGAATATAGACGAAAAGTTTACGGCAAACAAAGCCAATAATATCATACAAACAAAAGTAGCTATAAAGATAACCCAAGCGTAAACTGTTTTCTTTAATTTCTTTGCCATTTTAAGCCCTGCACAGAAAATCAAGAAAATTACACACGCCTGAATACCTTTGAATGCTGCCGCTACATACGAATTTTCCAAGAAAGCATTAAAGAAAAGAGAAATGACAAAGATTATTGAGAACGACGGAATACACATTGCTATTGTTGCCACAATAGCGCCTAAAAGTTTTTCCGTCTTATAGCCTATGTATGTAGAACAATTTATCGCAATCGGGCCCGGCGTGGATTCGGCTATTGTTACCAAGTCCGCAAACTCATCATTATTTAACCATTTGCGTTTACCGACAAATTCGTGTTCCAACAAATTTATCATAGCGTAACCGCCGCCGAAAGTAAACAAACCTATTTTCAGCATAGATATAAATAATAAACATAGTGATTTAAGCCTTTTCACAAATTAACTCCGCATTATGATAAATTACTGTTTATCGCTCTATTATTATACAACAACCCAATCAAAAGATAAAGTAAAAACGCACTCACCTTGCTTGCAAGGTATAGTGCGCTATACTTACATTCTGTTCCTGTGGTAAAAGTCCCTATGGGAACTACGGTAAATCACGGCTCTCGCTTTATTCCCGTAAACAGATGTATTCGCGGAATTTCCGCTATTCTTTTTGACGCGCTCCGATTACTTTTTGAAAGCAAACGTAGCCGCAGCCGATGCGAGCGCCGCCAGAATGCTGAGAATGCCGGCGATGATCGCACCGACGCCGAGTTTGATATCGGCGCCCAACTCGATCAGTTTGATGACGTCTTTGCCGTTCTCGAAGTTCATGGAAAGCACCGTCTTGAACAGGAAGAAGAAGATGCCCGCAAGCAGGAAGCCGACGATGGCAAGGAAGCCGCCCAATTTTCCTTTCAACAACAACGAAAGCACGACGCCTACCAAGCCGACGATCGTAAAGATCAGTGCAAGAAACGCCACGAAATTGAATTTCAACGTCTCCACCGTAATACCGCCCGCCTTTTCGCTGCTACCGAACATAATCTGGAACCCCGACCAACTTGCCGAATCCTTTCCGATTTTAGGGACGACCGTAACGCCGGGCGCAAACATCAGCAAAATCGCCACAATACCGAGCAGCGCCGCCACAAGCATAGCAATCTGTCCTGTTTTCACATTTTTCTTTGCCATCTTACTCTCTCCTTGTAAATTCGATACTATTATTATAAGGGAGAATATATCCCTTGTCAATCCTTCTTCTCTTTTTTGTGCGATTAAAAACAATATTGTGGAAAAATTCATTTCCGTAGAAAAACTTTGTCGCAATAAGTTTTTCGGCCGAATTTTCTTTCGCACACAAGACAAAGGGACGCAGAATCGTTGACTTTTTCCCCACACGGGCATATAATAATAGATATGGCAAGAAAAGCGCGGGAAAAAAGCGAAAGCGGCATGTACCACGTCGTTCTCAAGGGGAACGATAAGCTTTTATTTGCCGAAGACGACGACTACCGCTATTTTCTCGGTCTTCTCGAACGCACTGCCGCCCGCGACTATATGGAAATCTACGGATATTGTCTTTTTTCCGAAACGGCGCACGTCGTGCTCAAAGAAGGACTGCGGGATTTCGGAGAGTCGCTCAAGGCGCTCGTTTCCGCGTATGCCGTACGATGCAACGAGAAATATAACCGAAGCGGAAAACTTTTTTACGATCGGTATATAAGCGAACCGCTGGAGACCGACGAGGACCTGACGGATGCCGTTCGGTTTGTGCACCGCCTTCCCCTGTCTCACAACGAAACGCTCGACTATACATACACAAGCTACGGAAACTACCTGAACAAAAAGGGATTGCGCAGCGATGCTTTGATGCTTCTGTTTGACGAAAGCGTCATGCGCTTTCGGGAAGAAATGGAACGGGAGCCGGAGCGGAAATTCGTGACCGGCGAGAAAAAACCGAGTCTGACCGACGCGCAGATCGTAGCGCTTGTGCGCCGCATGACCGGCAATATGACGGCGCGGGAAGCCGAACGGATCACCCTGCCCATGTTGGGACACTTGGCGCACAATCTCCAGCGCGAAGGCGCCAGCATCCGTCAACTTTCCCGCGTATTGCAAGTGAGCAAAAGCGCCGTCGAACGCGCTCTCAAATGCTACGACGCGCAAACCGACGACGAGTGAAAAACCACCCATGCAAACACTGTACGACAAACACCATTGCACATTATGTCCGCGGGAATGCGGCGCCGACCGCACAACAAGCGTAGGCGTCTGCGGCGCGGGCGACGACGTGCGCATAGCCAAAACCATGTTGCACCGTTTCGAGGAGCCGCCCATCAGCGGTACCCGCGGAAGCGGTGCGATTTTTTTCTGCGGTTGCAATCTGCGGTGCGGCTATTGCCAAAACGCGGCCATCTCTCACGGACAAGCGGCGGGCGCGCATTATACGGTTGCGCAACTGGCGGACAGTATGCTCGCATTGCAAGCAAGCGGCGCGCACAATATCAACCTCGTTACGGCGGCGCATTACTTGCCGCAAGTCGTGCAAGCACTGCAATCCGTCAAACCGCATTTGTCCGTCCCCGTCGTGTACAACAGTTCCGGTTACGAAAAGGCGACGGCGCTTCGATTGCTCGACGGACTCGTAGATATCTACCTGCCCGACTTTAAGTATCTCGACGCTTCTGCCGCCCGTCGCTATTCGGCCGCCGCCGACTATCCGACCGTCGCCATGGCCGCCATAGAAGAAATGTTGCGGCAAACGGGAGAATATCGGGAAAAAGACGGCCTTGCCGTGCGCGGCACCGTCATACGCCATCTCGTATTGCCCGGATTGTCCGCCGACGGCGCGGCGATTATGCGCACTGTTGCCCGGCAATTCCCCGCCGCCCGCGTGAGCATCATGCGGCAATACACGCCCTCTTTCAACCGTACGGGCGACCGCGCGCTCGATCGCAAAGTCACCGCTCTCGAATACAACCGCGTCGTGGACGCCGCGATTGCCTGCGGACTTACGGGGTTTACGCAAGAGCGAGATTCCGCCACCGATATCTATACGCCCGATTTCACCTGACGCCCGTTTCGTAAAGAACGCGTGTGCCCGCAAAAAACTTGCACCGCGGCGCAATCTGTGGTATACTGACGGAAATCTATCGGGACAATGAAACTATACAGGAGAATGATGCCATGAAAAACCGCGCGCCCGCCCTATGCAAACGGCTTGCGACAATGCTTGTCGTATTGACCGTCTTCTCCCTTACCGCCTGTAGCTTTTTCGACACGTTGTTCGGAAACGACAACAACAAGCCCCCGCACAGCGATCCGGAGTCTCCCTCCGCCCCCGTCACCGTAACGCTCGCGTATACGGTTAGCGGCGGCGGCACAATATCGGGCGACGCAGTGCAGACTGTCGAAAGCGGCCGAAACGGTCGGGAAGTGGAAGCGGTACCCGAAAGCGGCTATACGTTCCTCGGCTGGACCGACGGCGTCATGACCGCCAAACGCTCCGATACCGCCGGCGACGAAAACGCGACGTACACCGCTAAATTCGTGGGATCGACAATCTCGGTTACGTATACCAGCAACAACTACAATGCTTCCAATTTGGCAAAATCGGTGGTGCGCACCGCCGATGCGGATCAGACGGTCTCCGTTACCGTAACCCCCAAGCGCGGACATAAATTCGTGGAATGGAGCGACGGCGTCACTACCCCCACGCGCACCGACGACGCCTGGCTGGACGGCGAAACGGTGCAAGCGATCTTTGCGCCCGACGCGCTCAATCTTCCGATTGTACAGATCGACACATTGGGAGCGGAGGCGCCCACCGTCCAATCCAAAGATTACGTTCCCTGCACGATCACCGTCGGCAATACGGACGAAGCGTTCTGCGTCGAAAAACAATCGGCGGGCATCCGCGTGCGCGGCAACACGACGGCGCGGTACATAAAAAAACCGTATCGCATCAAATTCGATAAGAAGATTGCCCTTTTCGGTTCGGAAAACAAGTATAAGAGTTGGTGCCTGTTGGCGCTGTATCAGGATTTTTCCGATATCAAAGATTACACCGCCTTTAAGATTGCCCGCGATATCGGTACGGGAAATTTCGTGCCGAGCACTGTTTTTACCGAAGTGTATTGCAACGGCGAATACAAAGGTTTATACCTGCTTACCGATCAGGTAGACGAAAAGGAAGGGCGCCTGAACGTGGAGACGGTTCCCGATCCCGCCGTGGCCGAAACTTCCTTTATGGCGCAGATAGACGATTACTGCAAAGACGAAGGCGTAGAAGGCGTAAACTGGTTTTCTATTCACGTAACCGATTACAACGTGGATTACTACGTGGAAGTGCAATATCCCGAACCGAAAGACGGCGCCACAAATGCGCACTTCCGATATGTGCAAACCTATATTACCACCGTACACAACCTGATTTTCGATCCAGCCGTAACGCGCGCGCAATTCGAGCAATACGTGGATCTGCCTTCCTTCATCGACTACTATCTTGTACAGGAAGTCATGGGGCAAGCGGAAATCAACAATAAATCCATCAAGATGAGCAAATCGGCAAGCGGAAAGCTGGTGATGGGACCCGTGTGGGACTTCGACTGGGCAACCGGCGGCCCCATGCGCGTCAACAGCGGCATGAACACCACGGGTGCCTATAACGTCAGCGGCTGGCTTTCGCAAAGCAACTGGTTTGCCCGTCTCATCGGCGCCCGCAGCGGCGAAAGCGGCGTTGCCTGGTTCCGCGAAGCGGTGAAAGCGCGTTGGACGCAAATCAAACCGAAAGTTCTCGCTTCTCTCGACGAAGTTGCCGCCATGAAATCCACGCTACGCGCGGCGGCCGTACGCAACGAAGCGCTTTGGACGCAGGACAATCGTTTCATGAGCGTCAATTCCGCAGGCGTAACAAGCTACCCGCAAGTGACGACGGATTACGATGCATACTACGATTGGGTGCTCGCGTATATCCGTACCAAAGCGGACACGATGACCACGCTGTTAGCCTGAACATACACATTTGCTCCGTGTCGCAAACTCTCACCCAAAAACCGACGCACGGCCGTATTGCCAAGCGTCGGTTTTTTGATACCTTCTATTTCTTTTTATGCTTTCTTTTACTTGACGGCTTCGGTTCGTCCTCTTCTCTGGCGGGCAGATATTCGAGATTGCCCGCATTGGCGCGGAAAAGAATTTGTCGGGAAAGAAACGCAAAAACGGCAGACGCCGCCGCCACAGCGATATTCAAAACGCTCCAGGCATCGAACCCGTAGACCGATACGGCTATCTCCGCCGCCGCCACCAGCAAATGCAATACGTTAAACGCTTCGTACGAAATAAACGTATGCCGATCGAGTCCGTCCCGCGGCACGTTCTTTTCCTTTAGCTCCGCTCCGATCTTCTGTCCGGTACGGCTCATCACCGAAACGTATACCGAAAGCACGATGAGCACACCCCATCCGATCAGATACAACGTAGAAAGAGAAAGCGCCAAGGCGTTGCCGCCCGCTTCCACCCGTGCAATCAATTTCTCGCGACCGCCGATGGGAAGCAACAGAGATACGGCCAAAAACAGACTGCTCAGATACATGAACAGGGATTTGCGCCATTGCAGTTTTTCCAACGCCTTACTCTCCAATTTGGAAAGAAATTTCCCGTTGCGTTTGGGGCGCGCATACAGCGTAAGCTTTTCTTCCGACGCGGGACATGCGTCGTTGCTCTGTACCGTGCCTTCGTCGTTGCGTTGCTTTTCCTCCAACCCTTCGCTCCTTCCTTACAACGAATCGATGACCGCAAGCGCGGCGGTATTGCCGTCGATCTGCGCATTTTCGCGCAGAGTCCTGCCGTCGTACTTATCCGACCGACCGTAGCCGTGCAAAAGCATATATTTGAGCATACGGCCGCCGTCGTTAAAAGCCGCACGGCATGCTTTTTTGAGAAACTCGGGATTATGTTCAAAAGAATATCCGCAATTTTGCAGGATGTCCAACACTTCCGCCGAACCGGTAAAAATCGCTTGCGATACGGCTTTTTCACTCGGCGTCGCCTGCACTTTTCCGCTCTTGAGAAGATATTCGAGCACGACCCAATCGCCGCCCGAAACCGCCAGATCGAGCGCGGCGTTATCCTGCCAATCCACATGACGGTTGATAAATTCCAACACCTCGTCGTGGGTATTGAGAATGATCTCGAATATTATACGGATATAAACGGATTGCGCCACTTCCGCTTCGGTCAGATAGTAACGCTTCATGAGCACGCGAAGCTTGTCCATGCGCCCCGCTACCGCCATAAAGTTTATGTACGGTACAAACAGATCGATTCCCGCATCGCCCGACATTCTGCGCACATTGTCAAGCACCTCGAAAAACGCCGGCTCGTCTTCCTCGCAAAACCCTTTGATGTTGCACATATTGGCAATGATGCTACGGCTGACCGGTTCGTGCAATACGCCGTTGTCCACCAGAAACGACACAAGCGAAAACCGCTTCAGCTTGGCCGCCCAATGCAGCGCGGCGGCATGACGATAACATACGTTGGCGCCGTTGACGCACATCGTGCGCAACGTATCGAAGTTGGGAGTGTCCGCCCTGCATTCCGCGACGAACAATTCCCCAAGCGCTTTTTCGCGCTCTTTTGCCAGTAACTGTTCTTTGGTTGCCATGTTCTCTACCTCTTTGTCGTTTTCTTTGCTTAAAGCTTACGGCGCGTAGCCCGCATATCCGCACGGATCAATGCGTGCTCGTATTCCAGCTTTTCCTCATCCGTCGTAAGCGCAAGTCGCGGCACAATGACCGGCGCCCCGTTTTCATCGATTGCCACCAGCACCAGATACGCTTTGGTGATTTGTTTGCGCACCCCCGCAAGACTCTCGGTAAACGCATCGACACGCACTTCCATAGACGTATTCCCCACCCAAGTCATGCGTCCTTCTATAATGAGCGTACTGTTTACGTACGCCGGCGCCTTAAACTCCAGCGTGTCCACACACGCCGTCGTCACGTCGCAACCGCTGTGCCGCCGCGCAACTACCGCCGCAACCACGTCGATCCACTCCATGATCTTGCCGCCGAACATACGGTCTCTGCCGTTGATATGCTCGGGCATGAGTACCTGCACCTGCGTAGTAAAACTATCCGACACTTTCTTTTCTATCATATCTTATAGTATAACACACCCTTCAAAGTTTGTAAAATGTTTGCAAATCCTCTCCGAGCAAATAAATTATGCCGCACGACCATATTCGACACAAATTTCCGCGACGAATCGGTTGACAAACACACTCGCTTATATTATAATAGAAAAACACTGACGCGGGATGGAGCAGTCGATAGTTTGTTTGGCTCCTCTGCCGAGCGCACGCAGTGCGCGAACGCCACGAGCGTCAGCGAGTATAACCCGAAGGGTTATGTAGCCCTTACAATTGAATGCCGCGGGATGGAGCAGTCGGTAGCTCGTCGGGCTCATAACCCGAAGGTCGTAGGTTCGAGTCCTACTCCCGCAACCACTATAAAAGACGCCGATATCGCGTCTTTTTTTATACCTCCGAAGGGTTATACGGCTCGACGTATAGAACCGGTCGGTAGCTCGTCGGGCTCCTCTGCCGAACGCACGCAGTGCGCGAACGCCACGAGCGCCGGCGAGTATAACCCGAAGGTCGTAGTGTAACTCCGCTTCGCTCCGTGAATCCGCCTTGCGGCGCATTGACGCGTCCTACTCCCGCAACCATCGCAAATGTCGCTGTGTACGCGGACGTCATTGCGAGGAACGCAAAGCGTGACGAAGCAATCCCGCGCGGTACGACCGCCGTGGTGCTTTTTGCATTTGTCCGTTTGCTTCCGTATAAAACGCTTGCGCAAAGCACACCCTATTACTACGGAGGTACTTTGGGCATGGACAAAGATAAAAAAATCGCGCCGCAAGCCGACGACGAAATGATGCACAAAATTCTGGAACACAACTGCGGGAATCGGGAAACCGACGAATTTGCCGCAGACGAATTGGAGCTTGCGTATTTTCACAAGAATCGGCCGACAGACGAAGAGGAATTCGCGCAAGACGAAGGAATCGGAGAAAGCAAATATTTCTCCACCTGTGAATTCACAATGATCAACGACGAAGACGATCTGATCAATTCACAAGGCTCCTAAGTGGCAAGGCCACGATTTTAGGGTGGCAGGGCCACGGTTTCGGGCAAGCTTAATCGATTCACTCGGCTTTAAGCACATATATATTCGACCGTGATTCTTTAAGTGGCAAGGCCACGGTTTCAGGCAAGTCTTAATCGATTCACTCGGCTTTAAGCACGAATTCATTTCATCATACAAGCATAACGCCCCGCAAGATGCGGGGCGTTTGTCGTGTCGTCGGTTCCTCTTTGCTTCTTATGCCGTGTAATCTTCGCCGTCGTATAGATCGGCGTTTACAAACAATGCCCGTTCCTGCGCGCCGAAACGATATCCTTTCCCGTGCGCATAACCCGACGCCGTCGTGCCCCGGCCGTTCCCGCCGTGCAATTCCACCGTCGCGGAATTGCACGTATAGCTTCCCGTCTCTATGGGCGCGCCGCCGTTGCCGCCGTCGCCGCCCGCATTCTGCGCGCCTATGCCGCCGTATACTGCCAAGCCCACCGTTTGCAACGTAATCGAATCGGCTTTGATGCCCGTGCCGCCACGCACCAAATTGCTGTCGCCCTCTTCCCCTTTGACCGCAAAGTCGCTCGGTTCATGATGGTTTCCGCCGTACACCCACAGATTGGTTTCCGGCTTGTACGTGGGGGTCAACGCACGAATGCTCACCATTTCGCCTTGGATTCCGTAGCCGGCGAGCGCGTTGCGTCCCGCAAGGCCGCCCGTGATCACTCCGTAGCTCGACGGCAGATACAGCGATATATTTTGCGCGCAGATTCCCGCGCCGCCGGCTCCGCCGTACGTCGTCACTCTGGTATCGTTTCCGCTTCCCCCTCTGCCGCCGGTGATGCTGAACCTCGTCATCCACAGACTCAGTTGCGCCGCGCCGTCGCATCGGATCGCATCGCCGCCGGCGCCACCGAAATGTATATCCAATCCGTCAAAATATGCGGCTCCGCCGTTGCCGCCCGTCAGCACGAGATCGGTTTCGTAATGCGAAGAAGCCGAATCGGGATTCATACGGCTCAGCTCCAGACTGCCCGCCTCGATGGCGTATCCGCCTCGTTCCCCCGGCGCACCGTCGCCGCCCACGATCTCCAAACGCGCATCGTCATGCATAAATATTCTGAGTTTCCCTTTGTGCGAGATCCCTGCGCTGCCGTATCGCCTGCCAATCGGAACCCCCGCATAGACCGCACAATCGCCCTTTACATTCACTGTAAGGTCGAACGTTCCAGCCGACTCTATAAAACCACCGTAAACCGCTTCCCGCAAGTCTATATTTACACTGTTCAGCGTTACCGTCAGCGGCTCCGTACGCGTATCGGACACGCACAGCCGTACCGTTCCATCGGCCGTAACGGATTTTAACAAACGAGGCAATTCACATACGCCGCTATAACTCTGCACAAATTCCATACGCGCAGATATAACTATACTTAACGTAATAGCTCTATAAGAAGAAATGCCATTTGCATACGTTCCTCCGTCCGCTAAAAAATCGGGCATATCTTCCCACGTTGCGGGATACGTAAAGTTCGAGTCCCAATACCACCCCGTATACCGCAGATAGGCTTTGTCCGGATACACAGGGAACGCAATCTCTTCTCCGTATGATACTTCCCATCGTTGGGTAAGAGTAAATCCGTCATCAAACTGGATATAGTACTGATTCGCAATATACGTTTCTTCGTATACCACCTTTTCCGTTTCGGGATAGCCGTCGGCAGATATTTTGCCTTCTACTATGCGCCATCCTTCGCTGTGATGCCCTCTGCAATAACTGCTCGGCGCGTCTCCCACTTTATCCCCGCGCGCCACTTCGCGCAAGTACAGATTGAATTCCCCTTCCGTTCCCGTCGGGACAAATGCGGAATCTTCTATCACGCCTTGCGTGCGGTAGACGATCTCGTACGGGTTGAGCGGAATCTCCGCCACCGCAACCGTTACATTCCCCTGCACGTTTTCCACGGTATAGCTATAGGTATACGTATCTTCGTCGCACGCCGTCGGGTCGATCTCCGTTCCGTTCACCGTTACCACCGGCTTGTTTTTCGCATACGGTTCTTTTACCCTTACCGTAAAATGCAATGCTTCCCCCGCTTTGGTTACTCTGTCCCCGCGGATCTCCGCACTTTCTTCCGGGCCTGCGTAGTACACGATCACGTACCCTCGGGGCACTACCGTCGCTATTTCCTCTTCGTACCCCAGCCAGCCGTCCCAACTTTCGGGAACTTCTTCCCGCTCCAAGAACAGGTACTGCTCGCTCGTCAAACCCGCAAAAGCATTGTATTCCATCGTCTCTACCGACAAAGGAATGCTCACGCCCGCCAGCGCCGTGCAATACTGAAACGCGGTCTCTCCCACCGACTTTGCCTGCGGCAAGAGATTGTACCCGTATTGCATCTCCGTTTCGGTCGGCTGCGTAACGGCGGGAAGACTGTTTGTATCCGCCAAGTATATTTTCTCCAGCTGCGTGCATTCCGAGAACATCTCCGTCCCGATCCGCAACATGCCGCTCGGAAGCGTTATACTTTGCAGCGTTCCGCCCGAAAACACACCCGTTGCTTCTATATCGTAGTCGCCCTCTTCCAATTGCGCAATATACGCGTCGATTCCTTCCGCCGTCAGCGAATCGGAATGCGTTACCACGTCGGCGTAGAGATGGATCGTTTCCGTTTCCAATTCGGCAAACGCACGATCCCGCAGGTTTACCGTCGGCGTAAGGCCGCTTCCCTCGTCGTGCTTCACCGTAAGCATACTGAGCGCAGGCCCGTTCCCTCCGTCCGAAGAAAACACGCTATTCACTCCGTCGCCGATATTCAGAACAGGAT
>CAMUPJ010000028.1 GCA_947090725.1 uncultured Clostridia bacterium | reverse complement strand
ATAAAACATGGAATCGTGTCGTATCTCTCGGTATTGCATGTTCTTTTGTTTGTTTCGGTTTTCGCGCCAATTGACGGATTAGGGGACAACGAGCCCTACGGGAACGTGTTCGAGTTGTCGTGGACAACGGGCGAGAATGAGGCCGGCGGCGTTTGCCGGCGCAAAGGCTGTGCGTAGCCGATGCGGAAAAACGCGACGGAAATTTTCATACCCGATCTACCTCTTTGGAATTGTCCGAAGAAACCGAAAGGACGGATAACAAGACAACCCGAATGGCAAAATCAAACCATACAATCAGCACGTTTGTGCGTAAAGAGAGCGGCGAAGTCAACTATATGAACGTGGGCGGCGGACAACCGCTTTCCGCTGCTTATTTTACGCCTGCTTTCAAGGCCGAATATGCGGTGCACGTCGGTACCGACAACTTTTATGGTGGCAACGGAGATTTTGCGCACCAAAGAACGCGCGTGCTTGACGAGAATACGACGGAATTTACCTATATTTCGCGCGACGGATATGTTCGCGTCGTTGCGGTACAGAAGCTGTACGACGGACTGTATACGCAGACGTGTACGGTCACCAATCTGAGCGAAGGAGAGTTGTGCCTTAAGCAGCTGTACAATAATTTTCCGGCGGTAGATGCGCGCCTTTTGAAGGGAGACTACGCGACCGAGGCGGAAATCGGCGTGTTGCACAACGACTGGGGCGCGGAGGGACAATTGTTTTGGCACGCGCCGCATGAATTGGGCGCGATTCATCCCACCGGACACGTAACGTGTTACAGTACCGAAATTACGTCCCTGACCGCCTGGTCCACCAAGCGGTATATGCCCGTTGTGTTCGTGCGCGATAAAGTGACGGGGCACGTGTGGTTTGTGCAACATCTGCCCGACGGCCCGTACAGTATCGAGGTCGGATTGACCGATACCGAACCGTATGACGGAAGCTGTTTCGATATCGCGGTGGGTGCGGGGACAAACGAACGGCACGGATTCCGGCTTTATCTTAAAAGCGGCGAAAGTTATACGTGTTGCGAGAGCGCGCACGGGTGTGCCGCGACGCTGGACGAAGCCATTGCGAATCTTACATATTGGCGCAGAAAATCGCTGCTGCGCCGCAAGCGCGCGCCCGTCATGTTCAACGATTATATGAACTGCATATGGGTGCGTCAGCACAACCCCGATTGTATATCTCTGATTGATACGGCAAAAGCTATGGGTGTGGACGGATTCTGTTTTGACGACGGTTGGTACCTCGACGGCCCGGGTAAAGGAATGGGGGGCTGGTATCCGTCCGACAAGCAGTTTTGCGGTCGTTCTTTTGCCGAGATGGTGTCGTATATCCGCGAAAAAGGCATGATTGCGGGGCTGTGGACGGAGTTGGAGTGCTGTTCGCGTGAAAACGAGGCAAGCCGCTTCCCCGACGAGTGCTTTCTGCAAAACGAAGGACATCGGATTTACCGAAGCGGACGGTTGTATTTCAATTTCGCCAACGAGCAGGTGCGCGCGCATCTGACGTCGCGTATTGCGGACTTATACGATTTGGGGATTCGCTACATCAAAAACGACTACAACGGCCATCCCGGCGCCGGTGTGGATTGGGCGGGCGCGTCGCCTTTGGCGGGGCTGGAGCAGCACGTGCGCGCCGTCAATTCCTTTTATAAGGAATTGGGCGAACGGTTCCCCGATCTGTATATCGAAAGCTGTGCGTCGGGGGCAATGCGCAGCGACGGGCAGACCAATCGCAATTTCTGCCAACAAAGCATTTCCGACTGCGAAGAATATTACAAACTTCCTTCCATCGTGGCGGGCACCATGCTCTCGCTTGTGCCCGAACAGATCGGCGTGTGGTCGTATCCGTATCCCAAAGATTTCTGGTCGATGGATAGCGACGCGTATCTGACCGACGCCTACCGAAAGGAAATGGCCGACGGCGAACAGACCGCGTTCAATATGATTACCTGCGTTTTGTGCTCGCCGTATCTTTCGGGAAAGATCGACCGTGCCGACGAGAAGAATCTCGGGTTGGTGCAAAAGGGTGTGGAGATACACCGTGCGCTTCGTCCGTTTATCGCCGAAGCGACGCCGATATTCCCGCTTCCGCATCGGCACATTTTCGATAAAGCGTATTCCGCGTTCGGTTTGCGCAAAGACGACCTTGCCTATGTGGCCGTATTCCGCACGGGAGCCGAGGAAAACAAAGTGCTTTTGCCTTTGGCGTGCGTGGAATCGGCGGAAGAAATATATCCTTGTCTGGGAGCGAAAGCCGAAAAAGTTCCCGACGGGATTCGCGTATCGTTTACTAAGCCCGTTCAAGCAATTCTCATGAAAGTGAAATTTAAGAATTGCGCAGGACGAAAGGAGTGAAAATATGACACAAAGAAAGAGTAGGTTAATGCCCTTGGCAGCGCTGATCCTGGCGATTTGCGTCGGCTTTGCGGTATATTTCCCGGCGGCTTTTTCTGCAAAAGCGGACGAGGGCACGACGTCTCCCGACAGCGGAGAGACGGAAACCGTTGCGCTGGTTGCGTACACAGGGTCGTATGAGGCAGACGGAGACACCTATCGGTTGCATGCGGAGTTCACCGCAAAAGTGGGCGAGACGGGCGAAGATCTTTCGGCACAGAAAGGGAAAATTCTTCTCAACCTTGTGGCGCTGAGCGAAATTGCCGACAGTACCGTAGTCGTGAGTGAAAACGACACGGACACCGTAACGGTAACGGTTCCCGCATCGGTGCTCAAGACGGACGTCATCAAAGGGAACTACCTTACTTTCCAAGTGGGTTTTGCCGGATCTTCGGGGAATACCGTGGAGCGGGAGATGTATTTCCGGTATCGTGAGACGGTCACCGGCGACGCTCTCGGCGAGCGCGTGTACCGCAGCGATGATCCCGACAAATACAACGGCGTGACGGTCACCAGCGTATCGTCGATCGGTGTGCAGTCGCAGAACGTCGTATTTACGGTATACTTCTCGGATATGATCGTAGATCGCTTTATTCACGATTTTCAGTGTATCGACTTTAAGTGGATGAAGCAGAATTTCGGATCTTCCGGTACTACCGACAGCATCCCCTACACCGATGAAGAGTTGGATATGTACAAAAAATTCGGTTTGCTCGGCGAAGACGATCCGGAGGCGCTTGTCTATAAAGTTCAATTCGGCGGCGAAAAATTCCAGAATCTCGAAAAATTCCCCGGCAACAATCACGGTCAGGATATCATCGACATGACGCCTAAGGACGAGGTGGACGGAATTTCGCTGTACAACCTCCGTCAGATCATGGAAAGCATCCCCGACAAGACCACGTCCGAAGGGGTGCACAACTATCAAAATCTTTGCATGCAGGTTCACTTCGGCGACAACTATATGAAGTTCGTCTTTAAGGGCGACACGACGGCGGGCACCCAATACAATACGGCGTTCGACGTTACCGAGAAAGTGGCGCTTCGCCTCAAAGCGGGGCTTATGCTTCCCAACGGCAGTATGCTGAAAGAAGATTATACGTTTTCGTACGATCCGGCAAAATCCATTTGGACGGTGCCGGGCGCGCAGAACGAAGTGCATGAAGACGTTACGTTGACCAATCAGGAAGGCATCATGGACAGCGAGTGGATCGAAAAGACGGTGAAAGTGGAAGAACAGGTGCCGGCAGGGTGCGGAAGCGTGGCGACCGCATCGGCGGTTCCCGTAGCCGTGACGTTGGTTGCGGCGGTATTCGGCACACTGGTTGTAAGCAAGAAGAGAAATAATGCGAGAGGTGAGAAATGATGAAAAAACTTTCGAAGATTTTATGCGTCGTGCTGGCTTGCTTTATGTCGCTGGGATTGTTTGCATGCGATAATACCAAAACGGTTACGCGCGACGAAATCGTAAAAGAAAAACCCGAAGGATTCGATAAGGGATATACGTATACCAAGCAGAACAATGCGGGGCTTATGCAGTTCTACAGCTCCGACGAAGGATTGGACGCTTTCTTGAACGAATATATGGAGCGTCACCTGCGGTACAGCGATAAGGCTATCGGCGACATCAAGATCGGCGAAACCTCTACGGTGTGGAAAGAGTGGGAAGCGATGAGCGTTATGTGGATGAACACCACCGCCATCGGCTACAGTCCCAAAGAGTCCGTTGCCAGCTTCATCTCCAATATTTATCAGGACGAATTCGGCTATATTTGGGTAGACAGCGGCGCCACCACCAGTTTGTGGGGGCAAGGTTGGGAATTCCCTCGTCCCAGCCACAGCGGCGTGGGGGCGGACGGCGTTTACGAGCCTTTGAAAAAAGGCGACAGTCCGAATGCGGACGGGTCGGATAAGGCCACGGAAGACGAAGCGGTATCGGAATATAAGAATCATACCTATTTCATGAATCTGAGTCCGTACAACCGCATCGTAAACAACTGGATATCGTACGGAACCGATCCTACCGGACAGTACGAACGGAGAGAGTACGGGGGACGTCCGTATACGCAAACACCGGAGGGAGCGCAAGGCGTATTGGAGCCTTCGGGCATGAGCAAAACCAATGCGATTTCCGTTACGGCGGGGAGCGCGACGTTGAAGAGCGCGACGTTCGAGACTATCAACAAGCAGGAAGATGCGCTCTTTACCGAAGAAGAGACGACAATCATTCATGACCTTCCCAATCTTCCCAAAGGGAATTATCGCGTGACCAAAAATTTCACGTTATCGGGCGATCATGCCGGCAGCGGGTATTATTTGGGAGAGGAAGATACCATCGGCGTCATTGCCGACGTGTTCCACGCACCCTTCCTCGAACTGAATCTCCGCATCACCGACAACAACACGATCGGCAGTACCGACGCGATCGAAGATATCGAAGTATACTGGCTGACCAGCGATGAAAATCCCAAAGAATACGACAACACGCATATGGTCAAGTACAGCGAGTTTGCCATTACGCAATACGGGGATACCATGCCCACGTCGTGCCGCGTAATCTTCCCTATGTACGCACACGATCATTGGGGACGCAGCGAAGGCGAACGCAATATCACGGGCTTGCGCATTGTATTTAAGTTCAACGAAAAAGGTCTTGACGGCAAGATATTGTTGGATCGCGTAGCGCCTTGCTACGACAATCGGCAGATCAACAACAACGGCGTTTTGTTGGCGGCCGCGGCGGAGTACTTCCGCTTCTCGCAGGACAAAGCGTGGCTCGAGAAAAATATCGATAAGTTGCGCGCGGCGATGCAGTTCTACTTTTCGTACTGCGGAAAGCCCGCGGGGTTGGCTTCCGACAGCGAATTGATCACCACCGAGAGACTTGTGGGGCATGACGGATCTACCAACGGCAAACCCGGGCACGGGATCGGCGACGGATATTGGGATGCGATTTCCTGCCCGACCGTGAACCTGTATACCAATATTTACTATTATAAAGCGCTCAAGTCGATGGCGTACCTCGAAGAAATGGCTGCGGCCCACGGAATCGAGTCGGAAAACACCGTAGCCGTTCGGCCCGCTTACATGACCGCGAAAGAATCCTATGCAGAGACGGCAGAGTCTTTGCAGGCGAGAATGGAAAGATTCACCGAGCAGTTCCGCGAATATTTCTGGAACGAAGAAACGGGACGTTTCCTGCTCGGGTATCCCAAGGCGGACGACGACAAGGTGCAAGGCGGCGAAGTGGACGACGAGGTGGTTGACTACGGCTTCACTACCTTCAACGAGAAGTGCGTGGAACTCGGGCTTGCCAGCGAAGAGCAGGCAAAATCCATTATGGATTGGATCAACGGCGAACGCACCGTAGAGAGCGATACGGCGAATAATTCCGGCCGCACGAAGCAAATTTATCAGTATGAATTCGCGCCTCGTTGGAACACCGTGGAGAATCTGTATCAGTTCTGGTGGCATTTCCTCAATACCGGTTCGCCCAGATATCCCACCAAAACGTATGCGTGGAACCGCCAGGTGCAAAACGGCGGAACGTCGTTGCAATGCGCTTACTACGACGTGGCGGCCGAAAAGACGCAGAACGGCACCGATGCGGCATTTGCCAAAGTAAAAAAATTGCAAACATGGTATGAAAAAGTTGCGGCCGCGCGCGGTGCAAAAGACGGATTCTACAGCGCATACTATCTGGGTGAGGGTATCGCGTTGCAGGGCGTGAAAGGCGCAGGCCTCTTGGGTTGTGACTCGGAGTTCGTAGAAGCGTCGCTTTTGTACGCAATGGTACCTTATCAGTTCTTCGGACTTACCGGCACCAAGGCGAATACGTTGGATATCACGCCCGCGCTTCCCGCCGATCTCGATTGGTGGAAGATGGAAAACCTGATGTTTGGCGGTATTATGTACGATCTCAGCATCGGAACCGATTGGGTGCAGATCAACAGCATTTCCGCGGAGAACGATTACAAAGTCTGCGTTACGCTTCCCAAACCCGAGGGAGATTTCACGGTACGTCAGCATACCACGCAACTTACCGCCGGAACCGACTATGTTGTGGTGGGAGATACCGTAGTGATCACGGCGCCGTTCACCAACGGACGGATTCAGATTGTTAAGTAAGCCACAAAAAGCTTTACGCATAAGGAGAAATCAGTATGAAAAAATTGAAAACCGTATTTGTTGCACTCGTGTTATCGCTGACGTTCTGTCTCGGAATGACCGGTTGTAACTTTTCTGCCGACAAACCGGCGGAGCTTCCCAACGAGACCCTCAGACCGAACGAGAACGCGGAGGTTACGCTGACGACGGCGCTGCTTTCCGGCGAGAGTGAACGGCGCATCATCGTCAGCTGGGCAAACGCTTTCATGGATAAGCATCCTGAGGTGACCTTTGACCTCGATAAGAATTCGCGTACTATGTCGGCTATGGACGACATCAAACTGTTCGACAGCGCCGGCAACATGCCCGACATCATCTGGACGGGCGGCGACCAACATTCTCCGTATTCGGAGGACTACTTTGTGGATCTGAGCAAAATGGAAGGAGCGGACGAATTTTTCGGCGGATTCTACGACGCGCTGATCGACGCGACGCACGTATCGTCGGAAGACGAAGGGATTTGGTTCGTGCCCCGCGATTACAATGCGCTGATGGTGTATTACAACAAAGACATCTTCGACGATGCCGGGGTAGAATACCCGAAAAACGGCTGGACCTGGGCGGACTTCGAAGCGACCTGCGAGGCGCTCCAGAATTCCGGCAAAGTTGCGGCGGCGGTGGAAAACGATATCGGCTGGCCTCCGTATGTGACGACGATGCTTACCAATTACGGCGCACAGTGGTTCAATGCGACGGGACAAAGCACGCTTCGCAGCGCTGCGACCGAAGCGGGATACAAGAAAGAGCAGGAATTCAACAGCAAATATGTAAAGAATGCGGCCGGATCCAACTTCCAGCAGTATTCTCCCGGCGCGTACAACAGCAACGTGGCGATGTACATCAACGTGCGTCCCGCTTTGCCGGAAATCGCGTTGATTGCCAACACGACGGGCTGGGGGCTCGGTACGGTAACCTTCCCCAACTATAAGCAAGCAGACGGCTCCAACGGCTTTGTGGGCGCCGGTTGCAGCGGATATGCGATCAGCAACAGAAGCTCCGCGGAAAAACAGAAATGGGCATGGGAATTCCTCAAATTCTGTATGTCCAAAGAAGGATACGAGGCGGCGTCCAAATGGGGTGTGCTGGTACCTGCCATCGAAGATTTGCAGGACGACGATTGCTGGCGCGGATACACCTGGGGCGACATCGAGATCGACGACGATGCCTATATTCCGCAGGATATAACTCCGATTTTCCTGAACTATTACAACATGCATAGACCGGTATATCACTATGATATTACCCTGGCCGGCGCAAACTTCTGGAAGGGTACGGAAAACAAAAAAACAACCTACAGCTCGGCTATCGATACGTATATCAGAACATTAAAAGATAAGTGCGGTATAAGCGAAGCAACAGCCTGACGGCATACCGTTGCTCCCATTGATATCGGCATCGTTGCGACAGAGAAACCCGTTGGGATGACCGCGGGTTTCTCCGCCCGCCGCGGGTGGGAGAGTGTAAAGACAAACCCGGCAAGGCAATGCAATAAAAGCGAGAAAAGCTTGCATTGTCACGCGCACGCGATTGTTGCGTGCCCGAAAGCACAGAGCGGATGTATTGCTTGGCGTACGGCAGGTATGCATCTCCGAAGAGACACGGAAAACAAAAAAACAACTTATAACTCGGCCATCGAGACGTATGTGCAGACCCTTAAAGACAAATGCGGCATACGTGAAGCAGGAAACGGATATGACACAGAGAACTATACGAAAAATAAAACAAAATATTGCAGGGCATCTGTTTATTTTGCCCGTAATACTTGGCGTCGCTATATTTACTTTGGCGCCGGTCATCTATGCGTTTGTCTGTAGTTTTTACGAGATTCCCATTACCAAATTTACTTTTAACCTCGGCCGTTACGGGGAGTTTATCGGGCTGAAGAACTACGGTAAAATGTTTACGGTATATACGTATCGGAAGGAATTTTTACAGTCGCTCAAAGTAACCTTTACGTACGCGGTTATCTTTATTCCGCTTATGTTGGTGTGCTCTTTCGCTTTGGCGTTACTGCTCAACCAGAAAATCAAGGGAATGCGCATATTCCGCACGATTCTGTATTTGCCTTGTCTGATACCCGCCGTGTGTAGCGGATTGTTGTGGAGTCGTATTACCGATCCCGACAAGGGAGTGCTCAACAATCTTTTCCAGAGCATCGGCTTGCCGAAATTCGCCTGGTTTACCGAAGCGAGCACCAGTATGCCGGCGTTTATCTTTATATCGATGTTCGGTATCGGCGGCAATATGATTCTATGGTTGGCGCAACTCAAAAACGTGCCGCAATCGGTGTACGAGAGCGCGCGACTGGACGGCGCGAGCAGAGCGCGGCAATTGTTTCAGATCACCATTCCTCTGTGTACGCCGATGATTCTGTACAATACCATTATGAGTGTTATCGCGGTCATGCAGACGTATGCGCAGGTGGTGACGTTGACCGGCGGCGGCGGTGTGGATATGAGTCTGTACTTTGTGGTACACGGCATATACGGCAATCGCGTCAACCACTTCGGATACGCGTGCGCGCTCAGCTTCATGCTGTTCATTATCATTGCCTTGCTTACGTTGGTGACCATGAAAACCAGTAAGTGGGTCTACTACGGAGAGGAGGGGTAAGGTATGGAAACGGAACAAACATTGTTGTCGCCGGCGCCTGCGCGCAAAAAAATCAACGGCGTTAAGGTCGGTGCGGACGTCCTTAAATATGCTTTCCTCGTATTGCTTATCGTAGTATTGCTGTTCCCGCTGTTCGTTATGATCTGCCTTTCGATCTTGCCCGATTCGGAAATCAACCGCGGCGTAATTTTCTCGCCTTCGGGCACTATCAATTTCGGTACGTACATTACGATTTTCACCAGTTCGCTGTCCGGCGGTTACATGCGTTACTTGGTGAACTCGCTCATCATCGGACTGATCACCGCCGTGGGGATTCCGCTTTCGTCGGCATTGTGCGCTTACGGCTTCTGCAAAATGGAGTTTAAGGGGCGAGACGTGTACTTTGCCATCGTATTGGCCACGATGATGATTCCGTCGGTTATCAGCATTATCCCGCTGTATACGATCTACGTGCGGCTCGGGTGGCTCAATTCGCCCTTTTTGTTCCCGATGTGGGTACCCGGACTGTTCGGCGGCGGCGCCACCAACATCTTTTTAATGCGCCAGTACATGCGAAGTATTCCCAACGATCTGATCAAAGCGGCTAAATTGGACGGGGCAAGTTCGGTATATATTTTCTTCCGCATTATGCTTCCGCTGTGTATCCCTATTATGTTGTACGTGGCCGTTACCGCGTTTATGGGAGCATGGAACGACTTTATGACGCCGTATACCTATGTGTCGCGCGGACAAACGCAAGCGTATACGTTGGCGCTCGGTATCTATTACGATTACGGCCCCGGGTCCACCAAGGCGCCTTTCTCCAACTACGCGATGGCGGCCGGCGTTGTCATGATCATTCCCTGTGCGATCCTCTTCTTTGCTTTCCAAAAGTATTTGGTGGAAGGCGTGGCCGGCAGCGGTATGAAAGATTAAGCACATCCCCCCCCAGTACGATATTCGGGCGGTTTTGCCTATTTCGAGGAGAAAAATAAATGAAATTCAGAAAGATTTTGTGTGCAATGCTGGCGGCGCTTATGGCGTTTACGCTTTTCGCTTGTACCGACAAAAAGCCTACGCCCCCCGCAAAGGTGAAGCCGGTGCGTCCTTACAGCGAATACAATTATACGCCGGAGCATTTGTCGGAGACGCGGGAACTTAAGTTTTACAGCTCCGACGAAGATTTGGCGCATGTATTTACCGATTATAATATGCGTCATATGCGTTACGACATCGACAATCAGATTCATAACTTCCCGATCGGAGAAGGTCGTACCGACTGGAAAGAGTGGGAAGCCATGAGCGGTTCGTGGTGGAACGCAACCAACGACTATTTGTATGACTGGAACGGCAAAACGAACGGATTGGGATACGGTACCAAAGACATTGTGACCCATTGGCTGCTCCATCCCAATCTCGACGCGCAAGGATATGTGATGCCCGACGACGGAAAAGAGAATACCTGGGGTCTTGGGTGGGAGTTCCCCGCACAGGAAAATCTGGGCGGCTATTACTGTGACTTCCTCACGAGTACCGACGGCTGGCATGCCGTAGACGATTGCGGCGCTACGGTTACGGGAGGCGACAGCGTTTTGTATGCGCAAGCAACGAATGCGACGGAGATTGCGCTTTCGCCCGAAGTATTCAGCCGCGTGCCCATCGACAATCCGTTTATTCAGATGAAGTTCAGTGTGGATCTTTTGGACGGAACGTCGGGAATAGACGATATGTACATTTACTTCGCCACCGATTCGTCCCGCGAGTTCAACGAGGAGAAGTGCGTTAAGTTCTCCACGTTCAGTTTGCAGGGATTTGCTTTGGATTCGCAGAACAAGTACGGTTGGATCAGTTGCTTCTTCCCGATGTACGTGCACGAGAAGTGGGGCAGAGGCTTTGAAGAAGTCACCGATATCAAAGTGGTGCTCAAAGCAAAGGCGGGGCAAACGATCAGCGGAACGTTTATGTTCGACTTTATCGGTTGCGAATGGGACGACCGTCATGTGATCAACAACTGCAACTATCTGATCGCGGCCAAAGAGATCGTATCGTTCTCGCAGGATCAGACGATTCTCAGAGAGGTAATGCCGCATGCGCGTCGCGCATTGAACTTTATGTACCATCAACTCGGCGGCAAAAGCGGATTGATTTCTACCGCCTACCTTGTGGGACACAACAACGGCGATAAGGATTACGGCGACGCTCTCGGCGACGGATACTGGGATATTTCCGCGTTCCCCGATAAAAACGCCTATATCAACATCAGTTATTACAACGCGCTCAAGTCGCTTTTGTATCTCGAGCGCATGTGTGAAGAGAATAATATTTCGATCGATACCGTGTATACCCGCAACGAACAGATGAACGGGCGGTATGAATACGCGTTCGATGCCGACGATATTGCCGATTTGCTCGACTTGTGCCGCACGCAATTCCAAGAATATTTCTGGAACGAAACGACGGGCAGATTCCATGTGGGATACCGCCATGGCGGCTCCATTCAGGATAACGGATATCTCATGTTCAACGAGCAGGCCGTAGCCGCTGGCATTCCCACCGAAGCGCAAACCGAAAAGATTATGGAATGGATCAACGGCGATCGTACGGTGGCGGGCGATTTGAGTAGCGGCGATGACATTTATCTCTATGAATTCGCGCCTCGCTTCTGTACGGCGGAACTCAACCCCGACGTATATTCGGGCAGCGTCAGCAGATTCGGCACCAATGTGAACAACGGCGGCACCGCATTGCAGCTTGCGTACTATGATTTTGTGGCGCAAGCCAAATACAATATCGAATCGGCGACAAAGCGTCTCGATACGTTTGTACAGTGGTATAAGAAGGTAGAGGCGGCCGGCGGTACCGGTTGGAACTTCTACCGCGATTATTACGGCAATACGATCAAGTTGCAAGGCGGCGGCACGGGCGGCGTCATCGGCGTGGACTACGAATTTTTGGAAGCGTCCATTGTAACGCGCGCCATTCCCGATGCGTTCTTCGGGATGGAGACGTTGAGCGGCAATACCTTTAAGCTTGCGCCCAACATGCCTTTCGACATCGATTATCTGCGCATTGAAAATATTACCTACAACAACTGCTTCTGCGACGTAGCGGTGGGACAGTTCTTTGTGTGCCTGTCGGGGGTAACGCCCTACGGTGCGGTAACGAAAGATGCGACTTTGCGCGTGGACTTCGAGAAACCCGCTTGGGATTTTGCGGTATACGTAGACGGCGAGGAGATTTCCAAAGACGAAGGATACACCGTAGAGGGCAACGTCGTACGTGTGGAGACCACGTTCGAAAACTGCAAAGTGGAAATCAAAAAAATATAAAAAAAGCATCTCGGGTAGCGACCGCAAACGGACGCTACCCGAAATGGATATAGGCATTCTCTGAGAGAAAACATTGCGAGGTGAACAATGATGAAACAGATCCGCAAGTTTATGATTTTTGCGATTTGTCTTGTGATGGCGCTGTTTGCGGCGGCGTGCGGAGATAAAACCGGTACGCCGAACGATGGCAATAAGCCGTCGGAGCCGACAGATACGTCGGTCGTGACGGAATACGGTGAAATCGATTTCGCGGAAGACATGCAAACCGAAATCGTGAATTGGTACGGACGGTATTATTACGCGAAATCGATCAAAAGCGTAGCCGTAAACAACACGGCGGCAGGATTCGAAGTCAAATTTACGGGGACGGAGCTTTCGGCCGAAATCCGTTGCCGCGATATCGCGGCCGAGTCGGAATTTGCCATAACGGGCGATAACTATGTGGGTATTTCGGTAGACGGCGGCGAATACGAGCGCAAGCAGATTTCCCTCGGCGAAAAACAGCGTGTCGTGCTGGCTTCCGGATTGTCGGAAGGGAAACACACCGTCAAGGTTCTCAAGAGCACCGAAGCAAGATCGACTTCCATGGAAGTGTACACCGTCAAAACCGACGGTAAACTCATGACGGCGCCGGCGCGTCCGCAATATGTAGTCGAGGCGTACGGCGATTCCATTACGGCGGGACACAGCGCATGCAAGACCGGCCCGAATACTACGTATGTTTCCGGCTACACTCCGGATGGACAGCCGATTATGTCGGACGGACGAAGAGACGCTTCTTCTACCGTAGCCGAAGACGGTCTGGCAACTTATGCGTTTTTTGCGGCGGAAGCGATCGGCGCTTCGCTGCAGACTTGTTGCGTGTCCGGTTCCACTGCCATGGCGTTCGGAAGCGGCGGCAATGTGATTCCCAATCTGGCGAAATACACCGACCCCGCGGCGAGCGGTACGCGCCTTTGGGACAGAGCCGCCCATCCCGTGGACGCCGTGCTTATCGATTTGGGCACCAATGATATTATCGGCGGTTTCAACGCGCATCATGCCGACGGTTGCACGCAAGACAAAGCGGGTTGCCTTGCCGAATACGAAAGTTTGTATCGTGCGGATTTCGAGGCGGATTTTACGGCGCAGTACAAGGCGTTCGTTCGGGAGTTGCGCACCCTCTATCCCCAAGCGCCCATCATCGTCAGCTACGGGTCGTTCTACTACGGTAGCGCAAGCTGGCACGGTCCTTCCATTGCATCGTTTAACGGTATGTTTGCCGCGATGGCGGAGGAACTCGATGCCGAGGTGGGGAATGTGTACGCCGTAGAGCGGGCGCAGTGCGATTACGGCCATCCTTACAAGGCGGAAAACAAGGCGGCTTCGGTGGCCGTTGCGGAAAAACTCAAAGAAGCGCTCGGCATCGCTTGACGTAAAAAGATTTCATGCGGGAGGCATTTATGAGAAGAAAGGGAATCATGGCACTGCTGCTGGGCGTATTGTTTTGTCTGACTTGTTTCGGGTGCGGGACTACCGACAACACCGATCCGAAAGACGATGCTACCGACGGAAATCAGACGACGGAAACGATTACGTTTGCGGACAGCAAGCACGAAGATAAAGTCAACTTTTACGGTCGGTGCTATCTCGATGCCGAAAAGGGCGTGAGCATCAGCAATTCGTCGGCGGGATTCGAAGTCAAGTTTTACGGCACTTCGTTGAAAGCTTCCATTCTTGCGACCGAATCGAAAGAAGTCGGCGGGAAAGCGCCGGAGTTGGCAGGAAACGGATATTTGTACATCTTTGTCGACGACGTGGAGTATTGGAGCGACGCTACCGTTCTCGAGCTGACGGGAACGAGCGGCACGCCGGAAGAAGTCGTGTTGGCGGAGAATCTTCCGCTGGGCGAGCATACGCTCAAGGCGCTGAAGGTAACCGAGGCAAAATATACCCAAGCGTATGTAAAATCGGTCACGACGGACGGCAATTTCCGTACGCCGCCCGCCAAACCGACGCTCAAAATGGAGATTATCGGCGACAGTATTATGTCGGGCGCCAATGCCATGCGGTTCAGCGACAACGACGAAAAGGGAACGGACAGCGAATGTTCGCTCACTGCTTACGGCGCGATTGCGGCTTCGTATTTGGGGGCGCAGTTTAATTCGGTCAATCGTTCGGGACTTACCGTATCGGGCGGTAATCCCGGCAAGAACTTTGCCAAAATCGGCGATTATTACGGCCTGTACGGCGAGTACGATCCCGTAGCGTGGGACTTTTCTTCTTACGTGCCCGACGTCGTAGTACTCGATCTTGGGTATAACGATTTGGGGAACGGAACTTCCGAAACCCTATTTACGGAAGCGTATACGGCGTTTGTGGCGGAAATCCGCTCGCATTATGCGGACGCCTATATCTTCTGTTGTGCGGGCGCCATGAAAGGCGTGGGGAATCCCGCAAGACTCGACGCACTTACGTCCGCGATCGTAGAGGAATTCAACGATGCGGGCGACGATAAAATTCTTTACGTGAAACTCGTGGAGAATACGTCGGAAGGACATCCCAAGTCTTCCGAGCACATCGTAAACGGAAGCTTGTTGGCGGGGCGTATTCGCAATACGTTGGCGGGCGCGGAAGAGGAATAACACCCGATATTCGGCGGAGACGAAACGCGATGGGGGTTTGATCGGTATGCACATACCGATGCGGGCCGCGCGCAATACGTGTAGGAATACGACATCCGATCCTACGGCCGACATTTTACGAAGCAAAAAACAGTCGCTTTCTGCGAGGCGGCTGTTTTTTTATATAAAAAGAAAAAAAGGGTATTGACAAAAAACGGAAAAGGGAGTATACTGTTAGTAGGGCAAGTGTACGGTAAGTGCGTACACGGCGGCAGCATGGCAAGACAATCGAGCGACGTGGCGGGGAGGAAAGGAAGATGAAAACGGAAAGAGTAAGAAAGACGGTTGCGGGGCTGGTGCTTGCCGTTGCGCTTTTGCTGTGCGCGGGGCTGTTTTTGGTGCCGAACCGCACGATGGAAGTGGAAGCGACCGACGTGAGCATGCTTTCGTTTATTAAAATCAAAGACAGCGACGGCACGTTTCACTATCGCGTAAACGTAAGCGGAACCTACCGAACCGTAGTAGAGCATGTGGTGATTCCCTCGGTATACAGGGATACGCCTGTCACCGAAATCAAATCGTCGGGGTTCGCTACGTGTACCAATCTGAAAAGCGTGGTTTTGCCGGAGAGCATAACCAAAATCGGGGCGAGCGCGTTTATCAATTGCACAAAACTGGAGACGATTCACCTGGGACAAGTGGAATCGATCGGCAAAAACGCGTTTATCAATTGCCACAAACTGCAAGGCCTGTTTTTGCCCGAAACGCTCACGACGGTGGGAACGAACGTAGTGCAGAATGCGAATACGATCTATGTGGAATCGGCGGAGGAAGCGCTCCCGACCACGTGGGACGCCAAATGGCGCGACGGACATACGGGGCTGGTCGTGTACAACGCGCAGAATACCGAGTTCACGTACAGTCCGGTAGAGGACGAAGAATCGAAGGTGATCGGCTACGATCTGGTGGGCATCAACGCGAACACCGACGAAAAGAATATAGTGGTGTATACCTCCGTGCAACCGGAA
>CAMUPJ010000027.1 GCA_947090725.1 uncultured Clostridia bacterium | reverse complement strand
CGTATACCGCTCCATTCGCGGTTTCGAGCGGGTGGAAATCATGCGCGACGCCTACGCAATAGAATACGATTGTATCGATCCGGCCGAGTTGTATCCTACGTTGGCGCACAAGCGGATCGAAGGACTGTTTTTTGCGGGACAGATCAACGGCACCAGCGGCTACGAAGAGGCGGCGGCGCAAGGTCTTGTGGCGGGTATCAACGCCGCGCGGTACGTATCCGGGCAATCGCCCGTCGTGTTCAGCCGCAAAGAGAGTTATATCGGCGTGATGTGCGACGATTTGACGACGGTGGGAACGGAGGAACCGTACCGCATGCTTTCGGCGCGCAGCGAACACCGACTTTTGTTGCGACAGGACAATGCGGACTTGCGTCTCGGCGATCTGGCCGTGCAGGTGGGGCTTTTGACGGGAAAGCGCAAGGCGGCGTATCGCAAGCTGAAAAGACAAACGGAGCAAGCGGCGCAATACATTGCGAGCGAGACCGTGCAGGACGCAGACGGCGCCAAGAGCAAATTGGCCGATGCGGTACGGCGCGGGATGGAATGGCAAGCGGTGCAGGCGCATTTACGCACATACAAGCTGTCCGATATGGCGGTTTTCGAGGCGGTTACGTCGGTTCGTTACCAAGGGTACATCGAGCGCGAAGCGCGTGCCGTAAAAGAAGCGGCGCGACTGGAGAATATGCCGCTTCCCGTAAACGTGGACTATCACACCGTAGGGGGACTGCGTACCGAGGCTTGCGAGCGTCTGAATGCCATACGGCCTTTGTCGATAGGACAGGCTTCCCGCATATCGGGTGTGACGAGTGCGGATATTTCCGTACTGATTATCCGATTTTCCTGAGACAATCGCGGTAGCGGCGCCGAGGCCGCGGGATTTTCGCCGCGGGCGGTATATTTCGTTTTCGGCCGTTGCATACTAAGCGTATGATTTGCCATAAGTGTTACAAAGAAATTACGCCGGAGGAAGCGCGGCACTGTACTTCGTGCGGGAAAGACTATTGTGCCGCATGCGCGTCGTCGCTGTGCGATTGCAACGAACCGCTACGGTACTATCACTGAGTGCGGGTATGAGATAAAGCAAGCGTGAAACGGTTGACTTTATTTTCGGCACACGGTATACTATTCGGGAAATTCAATGGGTGGGCAAACGCTACCGAGTGTTTGCAAATGCAAATAGCATTCTGCTTATATCGTCAGGTCTTAGAAGATATAAGCGGAGTGCTATTTATTTTCGGTAATTTATGAAAAAGTTTCTGAAAAGCATTACTTTTGTCGAATGGTTGATTTGGAGCATTGGCGTAACTTCCATTGTCGTATGTTTCTTTGTTTTCCAAAACACGCAATATCTCTATTTGGCGGGTTCGCTGATAGGGGCAACCGCTTTGATATTCGTATCAAAGGGCAACCTCATCGGACAGCTTTTGACCATCGTATTCAGTGTGTTTTACGGAATGATTTCGTATTCTTTTCATTATTACGGCGAAATGATAACGTATTTGGGGATGAGCGCGCCGATTGCTCTTTGGGCTTTCCTATCGTGGTTGCGCAACCCTTATAAAGGCAATAAAAGCGAAGTTAAAATCAATTCGTTATCCAAAAAAGAATGGGGAGTATTCTTAACTGCCGCCATAGTTATTACGGTATTGTTTTTCTTTATATTGCGTGCTCTGCATACGACAAACCCGATTATCGGCACCGTTTCCGTACTGACTTCTTTTGTAGCGGCTTACCTGACTGCGCGAAGAAGCCGTTTTTATGCAATAGGTTACGGGGCAAACGACATAGTTCTGATCATCCTGTGGAGTATGGCAAGCTACGAAAATATTACATATTTACCTATGGTAATTTGTTTTGTTGTGTTTTTTGTTACGGACACATACGGCTTTATCCATTGGAGCAGGATGCACAAAAGACAAAAATCGGAACAAGAAACCGATGTTTGAGAAAACGAGAAGATTCGGCATTTCCGATAATCGGATTTGACGGGGAACGTGTTGCGGGAGAAAACAAACCGGTATGCTGCGTATATCGAAAAAAAGACGTGTTTGCAGTACACGTCTTTTCTTTTGCGCAACGCACCCTCTTTTGCGGAGGGCTTTTCCGTTTGTCGGCTTTTTAGCCGAGCAAGGCGGGGAGCAAGGCGTCCGAAGCCGATTTTGCCGTGGCGGGAAGCACGCCGGGGAAGAAGAGGAAAATCACGGCGGCGGCAACCAGTGCGGCGTAGAGAATAAACACGATCAAACCGCGTTTGAGAGCGAATTCCAGCCCTGCGAGCGCTACGACCAGCAATACCGCAACGACCAACACGCTTTCGATGATTTTTGCCGTGTCGGCGGGTAAGAACCCGAAGTAACGGTTGACAAAGACGAATACCATCAGTGCGACCGTGAGGAACGCAAGGATTTCTCCGATGATGTCTACGACTTTTTCCAATTTTTCACCCATTTTCATACCGATAAAAAACTCCTTTTGTGTTTTGATACGACAAGTATATATCTTTTTCGGAAGAATTTCAACAGATGCAAGATAAAAGGTTGATTAAAATTCCATTAGTAACTTGCGCGCGGGGAAAATTCATGCTATACTATACGCAAATAAGTCGCAATATTCACAAAAAAGGGAGAAACGAATTATGCAAAACGAGACCGTAAAAGTAAGAATTACGATGGCAAACGGCGGCGTAATGAACCTGCAATTGTTTCCGGACGCGGCGCCTGTTTCGGTACGGAATTTCGTGCAATTGGCCGATGCGGGATTTTATGACGGGCTTTGCTTTCACAGAGTGATCGACGGCTTTATGATTCAGGGCGGCGGCCTGGTGCATACGGAGCGCGGCTTGGTGCCCAAAGAGGGAGCGGCAACCATTCGCGGCGAATTTATCAAAAACGGCGTGCCCAATCCCCTCAAACATACGGTGGGTACCATTTCGATGGCGCGTACGCCCGATATGAATTCGGCGTCGAGTCAATTTTTCATCTGTGTGGCCGATACGCCTTTTCTCGACGGCGATTATGCGGCGTTCGGCCGTTGTTGCGATCAGGCGAGTATCGATTGCGCCTTGGCGATCGGGAAGGTGCCTACCGGCAATCTGGGCTACTACGAAAACGTGCCGCGCGAACCTGTGGTCATTGCTTCCGTTCGCAGTATAAAAGAGTAAAATACGATATTCCGAGTGAGGGGTGAAAGGATGGTACTGACGGGGATACAACGTAAGAAACTGGACGATGCCTTGCGTAGCGGCGGTATATTCGTGACGTGCGGCAAAAAAAATCCCAATCTCATGTCTACGCATTGGGGCGCGTTGGGAAGCTTTTGGAACAGGCAGATTTTCGTTTTGCCGGTGCGCAAAGGAAAGCGCAGTCACGAAATTTTGGAAGAATACAAGAGTTTTGCGGTTTCGGTACCCACGACCGATATGCGCCACGAACTCATGCTGTGCGACAGTATGAGCGGCTACACGGTAAACAAGTTCGAAGCGCTGCATCTGCACCCCAAACGCGCCCGCAAGATTCCCGCCTACGTATTGGGGGATTGCGGATTGATATTGGAGTGTAAGGTGATCTACACGGCGTTGCCTACCGACGGTTTTATCGAGGACGCCTTGCGCGCCGATATGTACGACGGCAAAGAGCCGCACGTGATGTATTTCGGCGAAGTCGTCGAATGTTACGAGAATAAGTGAAATGAAAGAAAGATTCCGTCGTTTGTCTTTGCGGCATTTTATTCCGTTTTTTGTGATGACGGCCGTGGCGGTCGTTACCGTTCTGCTCTATACGTTTACCGCCGATACGCACGAAGCGCTGACGTACGTGGCGGTAATAGGCGTCGTGTTCGTGACGCTTTTGTTTCCGTTGTATACGCTGGTGTTCGGGCGGACGTTGCCGCTGTTTGTGTGCATATGCGTATGTGTGCACATTACGGTTTCCGCCAATATCGGTACGGCTTTTAAGGTGTACGATGCGTTGCCGTGGTGGGATCTCTTTGCGCACGGATTGTTCGGCTTTAATGCAAGCGTGATCGCGGTATGTATATTCCGCGACTTCGGCGAAGTCAAATCTCCCGTGGCGGGACTCCTTTTGGCGCTGTGCGTTGCCATGGCGTTGGGCGGTTTTTGGGAAATCATAGAATATATCTGCGACCGCATCACGGGCGGGGATACCCAGCGCGTGGCGGAGAGTATCGCCGCGGGAAAATCGCCGCTTGCCGATACCATCGAAGATATGATGATTACATTGGTGGGGTGGTGCGCCTATGCGGTGTTCTTTGCCGTGGATAATTTATGCGCGCACAAAGTTTTTCGTCGCCTCGGCTTGCCTGCGCCCGCCGTCGATGCGCAACCGCCGACGGACGGGGAAGCATAGACGTTATAAAAGTCGGAACTCCATGCGTACGGGGTTGTGGTCGCTGTAGGCATATTGCGTGTCTACGGTCAGGATTTCTTCGAGAACGATGTTGTCGGAAATCAGAAAGCCGTCGATGACCGTGCTGTAATTGATATCCGGCGTGTACGGCATTTCGGCGCCGCGGCAGGTAGCGGCGTTTACGGGGGCGGCAATGGAAAATCCCTCCGCCAATTCCGACGCGTGCAACACGGAGTTTTTCACCCAATCGGGCGTGCGCTGGTCGCTTTCGAAGTATTGCAACGCCTCCTCGTCGCTTGCGAAATTGTCGGCGATCAGGCAGTGATTAAAGTCGCCGCCGGCAATCACATAATTGCCCGCTTCCCGTTCGGAAGACAATACGTCGTTGAGCATCCGAAGTTGTCGGGCGCGAATGGTGCCGCCTTTATCGTATGCCGACATGTGCAAGTGAATGAGAACCAGCTTTTTGTCGCTTCCTTCTATGGGAAGACGGTGTACCGCAAAACAGCGGTCGAGATCAAACAGTTTGTCGATAAATGCCGTAGTGACGGGAAAGGAACGACGCGTAGCATCCTCTACGGTACAGCGGGAAAAGGTGAGCAGTCCGCTGGTCGATTTCCCGATGGGATCACCGAAAGGATACAGCAGATTGGCGGTATGAAAGTTGAGGGCGTACGTCGATTGATAGCCGTCCATCGCTTGGAGAATGCGGTCGCGCATGGCGATGTTGTAACTGCGGTCCGCTTTTTTATCCACTTCCTGAAAGAAACAGAAGTCGGCGTTTTGGGCTTGCGCTATCGAGATTTGTCCCGTGATATTTTTTTCCACGTCGGCCTTGCTCAGTCCCTTGGCGTATTTTCCCGTGACACGGGTACCGTCGTTCATCACGCCCGTATCCATAAAGAAGGAATATTCGGGAGAATAAGCGCCGAATCCGAGGTTGTAGGTGAGTATGCCGTACGTCTCGTCGATACGCACCGTCGCCGTCGCATTCCCGCCGATGTCCAGTACGGTATTGTCTTTGATGCGGTAATACTGTGCCGCTACGTACGTTACGTATCCGCCCACGAGCAGTACGAACGCACCGAACAGACAGGCGAGAACGATGCAGGCAATTTTGATTCCCTTTTTTGCTTTCGTATTCATAGATACAGTATATATCATTTTTTCGGAAATTTCAAGAGGTTCGCCCGATTTTCGGGGAAGCCGTCGGGAGAAAAGTTACGGACAAAAAAACTTGCGCGCGTGTTCCGGGAACAAAGACAAAGCGATTGCGGGCAGGGAGAAATATAACAAAACGGAGGAATAAGGTAGGTATGTTTTCGGAGGTACGCAAAAATTTAGGGTTCGGCTGTATGCGCTTACCGATGCGGGACGGAGAAGTGGATTGCGACCATTTCAACCGCATGATCGATACGTTTATCGAAAACGGATTCAATTATTTCGATACGGCGCACGGCTATCTGGACGGAAAGAGCGAAGTGGCGCTACGGGAGTGCCTGGTCAAAAGATATCCGCGGGAGAGGTACGTACTCACAAACAAATTGACGGCGTCCTATTTTCGGACAGCCGAGGAAGTTCGCCCCTTTTTCGAGAGCCAGCTGAAAATCTGCGGGGTGGAATATTTTGACTTTTATCTGATGCATGCGCAGTCCAAAGAGCATTTTGCGTTTTTCAAGAAATGCCGCGCTTACGAGCAAGCGCTGGAATTCAAGAAAGAAGGCAAGATCAAGCATTTCGGCATTTCGTTCCACGACACCGCGGAAGTGCTGGAGCAGATACTGACGGAATATCCGCAAATTGAGGCGGTGCAAATTCAGCTCAACTATGTGGATTTCGACGATCCCGCCGTGCAGTCGGGAAAATGCTACGAAGTGTGTCGAAAGCACAATAAGCCCGTCATCGTAATGGAACCGGTGAAGGGCGGCAATCTTGTCCGTCTTCCGGAGAATGCGAAAAAATATTTTGACGAATTGGGCGGCGGAAGTCCCGCGAGCTATGCCATTCGGTTTGCGGCGGGATTCGAAGGGATTTTCATGGTGCTGTCGGGCATGAGCGATATGGAGCAGATGACGGATAATATTTCGTATATGCGAGACTTCCGCCCGCTCGACGAGCGCGAACGGCGCGCCGTAATGAATGTATGCGCCGTCTTTAAGGGCATGCATCTGATTCCGTGTACCGCTTGCCGCTATTGTACGGCGGGTTGTCCCCAAGCGATCGCCATACCCGACCTGTTTGCCTGCCTCAATACGAAAAATATTTATCACGATTGGAATGCTGATTATTATTATAACGAAGTGCACACCAAAACGGGCGGCAAAGCGTCGGCGTGCATCCGGTGCGGGAAATGCGAAAAGATTTGCCCGCAACATTTGCCCGTGCGGGATCTTTTGCAAGACGTGGCGAGAGAATTCGAATCGGCGGGCGGGAAAGACAGATGACCGATTTACAGACGGCAAAAGAAAACCTTGCGGGGCATACGCTTTGTCTGTGTAAAGACGGCAATTGCATTTTGGGCGAGCAAAGGGGCATAGCGCCCATGATGCGGTTGATTGCCGACGGGATGGATTTGCGCGGATACAGCGCGGCCGATACGGTGGTGGGCAAAGCGGTGGCATTTCTGTTCGTCAAATGCGGTATCCGGCAGGTGTTTGCCAAAACGCTTTCCCGCGGCGGACAAGCGGTGCTTGCCCAATATGCGGTTTTGTGCGAATACGAGACGTTGGCCGACAAAGTTATCAACCGTGCGGGAACGGATATGTGCCCGATGGAAAAGGCGGTGTGGAATACGGACAATCCGGAAGAGGCGTATCGTATTTTGAAAGAAAAGACAGCCGGAGAATCGCTTGATTTTATGTCGCGATGACGATACAATAAGAGAATACAATGTGCAAGGAGCCGAAAATGAAAGGAAAAGTAGGACTGTATTCGGTGGGACTGAAAACGTATTGGGCGCAGTTTCCGGGATTGGAACAGCGGCTTGCGGAATATAATCGGTTCATCGAAAAAAAATTGAACGGGTTCGGGCAGGAAGTATATAACTTCGGTATGGTGGACGATCCCGATAAGGCAAGAGAGGCAGGGGAGTATTTCAAGCAAAACGACGTGGATATCGTTTTTCTGCATTTGGCGACGTATGCCACCAGCGCCGCCGTCGTGCCGGTGCATCAGATCTGCAAAGCGCCCACCGTCATTCTCAATTTGCAACCGGGGCTGCGTGTCAACTACGAAAAGACGACCACAGGCGAATGGTTGGCGCATTGCAATGCGTGTGTGGCGCCGGAAATTTCCAACGCTTTCCACCGTTGCGGTATTTCGTACCGCGTCATCAGCGGACTTCTGGGGCTGGAAAAAACGCCGAAGATTTCCGTGACGGAGGAGAATACGGCAAAACGCCCCGAAGCCGTCCGCGCATGGAAGGAAGCGGAAGAGTGGGTGCGCGCCGCGGCGGCGGTACGTACTTTGCGGTATGCCCGCTTCGGTTTTTTGGGAAATACCTATTCGGGGATGTTGGATCTGTACAGCGATCTGACAATGGTACACGCGCAGACGGGCGCGCACGTGGAAGTGCTGGAAATGTGCGACTTGAAGAGTTGTCTGGATCGCGTCACGCCGGAAGATATCGCCCGTGAGCGGGAAGAGATCGACAGGTTTTTTGTGATCAGCGGCGATTCGCCTTCCGATCCGCTTGCCAAAAAGCCGACGGAAGAGCAACTTGCCTGGTCGGCGACGGTGGCGGCGGCGCAGAAAAAATTGGTCAACGAGCGCAGACTCGATGCGCTGACGTATTATTATCACGGCGCGGACGGGAACGAATACGAACAATTGCAAAGCGGATTTTATCGTGGGGCATTCGCTCCTGACGGCGCGGGGCGTTCCGTGTGCAGGCGAAGGGGATTTGAAGACCGATATCGCCATGAAAGTATGCGACGAGCTGGGCGTGGGCGGAAGCTTTTGCGAGATTGTGACCACCGATTACGGTGAAGGCACCATTCTTTTGGGGCATGACGGTCCTTTCCATATCGGGATTGCCGATGGGAAGCCGATCTTGCGCGGCATGGGGCTGTATCACGGCAAAGTCGGCGCGGGGGTATCGGTGGAAGCCAAGGTGCGCAAAGGCGACATTACCTGTCTGGGGCTGACGCAGACGAAAGACGGCCGCTTGAAATGGATCATCAGCGAGGGAACGGCTACCGACGGTACGATCATGCATATCGGCAATACGCAAACCCACGTGCGGTTCGGCGTTGCGCCCGACGCGTATATGGAGCGCTGGTTTGCCGAAGCGCCGACGCATCATTTCGCCATGTCGGTGGGGCATAACGCGTCGCTGTTTGTAAAGGTAGCGGATCTGATGGGCGTCGAGTATATCGTCCTTTGACAGTACGAAAAAAGCACAGAGCGGAACGTTCTGTGCTTTTGTGTGTTTTGTGCGGGATTTCAAAGCGATGCTTTGTAATCGATGCCCCACGCTTCCATAGCATCCCAGATCGGGCGAAGCGATTTGCCGAGTTCGGTGAGGGAATACTCTACGCGCGGCGGCACTTCGGCAAAGACTTCCCGCTCGACAAGGCCGTCGTTTTCCAAAGCGCGTAGATTGTCGGTCAATACTTTCTTGCTGATCGCGGGTATTGTCTTAATAAAATCGCCGAACCGCTGTGTGCCGTCGTACACCAAATTGCGGATAATGAGCAGTTTCCACTTGTTTCCGATAAGTTGCACGGTGGTCGCAACGGGACATTCGGGCAATTCTTCTTTGGTCAGCATGGTTTTGACTCCTTATAAAACGTATAATCAGTATAGCAAATAAAAATCCGCAAGTCAATGGTTCCAAAATAAAACCAAGTAACAAATCTATTATCGGGTAATAGAAAAGTAACGTACTTGTATTCTTTTTTCGGTTGTGCCAAACTACGGGTGCGAGCGGACGGAATACAGTATATACGGGCAGGTGATCGTATGACGCAGGAAGAGAGATTGAATTTTTTGATAGGGATACTTTGTTCCGAACGGGGAGAAAGCGCGCCGGTTTTGTCCGACAACACACGGTTCGATTGTTTTCGTGCGCTCGTAAACGTGCGCCCGCCCATGCCTGTAAGTTCCGAATTTTCGGCGGTGGAGGACGAATACTTGCGGGAAGAATTGCGGCGTAAAGGGATAACGGATATTGCCGACCTTACGCCCGTCGCACCCGACATTTACCTATGGAAAGGCGATATCACCACGCTGCGTTGCGACGGCATTGTAAACGCCGCCAATGCGCGTATGCTCGGTTGTTTCTGTCCCAACCACTATTGTATAGACAACGCCATTCACACGTTTGCGGGCGTACGGTTGCGGCTTGCCTGTGCGGAGATTATGAGGGCACAGGGGCGGGAAGAAGCAACGGGGCAGGCAAAGATAACCGATGCCTATAATTTGCCGTGTAAGCACGTTCTGCACACCGTAGGGCCTATTGTTTACGGTTCTCTAACCAAAAAGAAGAAAAAAGAACTGGAAAGTTGTTACCGCTCTTGCCTTACGCTTGCCGACAAAAACGGCTTGCAAAGTTTGGCGTTTTGCTGTATCTCTACGGGCGAGTTCCGTTTTCCGAACGAACCTGCCGCCGAAATCGCCGTACAAACGGTTGCGGAATATAAACGGCAAACGGGTAGCGGAATCAAGATAATTTTCGACGTGTTCAAGGATTACGACTATGCAATCTACGAAAGATTACTCGGAGAAAATCGATAAGTTACGTGCGGCGTTGAAAAGCGCCGACGCCGTTTTGGTCGGCGCGGGCGCAGGGCTTTCCGCGTCCGCAGGATTGACGTATAGCGGAGAACGCTTTTTCCGATACTTTGCCGACTTTCACGCAAAGTACGGCATTACCGATATGTATTCGGGCGGATTTTATCCGTTTGAAACAAAGGAAGAATATTGGGCTTGGTGGTCGAGACACATTTTTTACAACCGCTACGTCCAACCGCCGAAGCCCGTTTATACCCGACTGTACGAACGCGTAAAAGACAAGGACTGTTTCGTGCTTACCACAAACGTCGACCATTGTTTTCAAAAGGCGGGTTTCGACAAAAAGCGGCTTTTCTATACGCAGGGCGATTACGGACTTATTCAATGTTCCGTGCCTTGCCACCATAAAACGTACGACAACGAAACGCTGATCCGCCGTATGGTCGTCGAGCAAAAGGATAGGAAGGTGCCGTCCGAACTTATTCCGCGTTGCCCCGTTTGCGGCAAGCCCATGACGGTCAACTTGCGCGCCGACGACACCTTCGTGCAGGATGAAGGCTGGAACGCCGCTTGCGAACAGTACGAGCGGTTTGTAAGAACGCATAGAGACAGCCGAGTACTGTATCTCGAACTCGGCGTAGGAAGCAATACGCCCGTGATTATCAAATATCCGTTTTGGCAACTGACGCACCATAACCCGCAAGCGACGTATGTGTGTATCAACTACGGAGAGGCATTCTGTCCGCCGCAAATCGAAAAGCAATCCGTCTGTATCGACGGCGATATCGGGGAGGTATTGCAAGCGCTGTAGCGGGAACGCATTTTCAGTCGTTGCGCCGTTTGACTTCTTCTGCGCGACGGCGGAATATTTTGGGGAAGGCAGTGAATATCACGACGGCCGTGATGATTCCCGCCGCAAAGTCGGCAATTCCCTCGGACATATACACGCCCTTATATCCCCAAAAGCGTGTGAGCACAAAACACAGCGGGATCAGTATCACGACTTTTCGGATTACGGCCAACAGCAATGCCGATTTGGACTGACCCAATGCCACGTTGACGTTTTGCAACGTCATTTGCACAAAGAACATGACGGAACCCATGAGAAAGAAGGGAGCGTACTTTTTTACGATGGCTTTTACGCTGTGGCTTGCGGAAAACAGATAGGCGTACATCTGGGGAAATGCCATGGAAACCGACCACATGGCGCCGCCGAAGATAAATGCAATGATTGTCACATAGGCAATGCCCTTTTTTAACCGTTGGGCGTTGCCTTTTCCGTAGTTATAGCTTACGAAAGGTTGCATGCCGTATCCCAGCCCGTTCAGCGGCAAAGAGATCAGTTGCAATGCGCTGAGCATGATGGTGAGCGCCGCCGTATAATCTTTGTTGCCGCCGGTGGCGCGGTTGAGATTGATATTGAAAACGATTTGTATAGCGCACTCCGTCAGCGTCATGACAAACGGCGTAAAGCCCAAAGATACAATTTCGAAGATTCTCTTTGCGCGTGGTTTCATGGAACGGATACGCAAGCGAAAGAGGCTTTTACGGGAGAAGAAAAACGCAATGATCCAGCCGAACGACAGAAATTGCGAGAGAACCGTTGCAAGGCTTGCGCCCTTTACGCCCATTCCGAGTACAAAGATAAAGATAGGATCCAATGCGATATTGACAACGGCGCCGATCAGCACCGAAAACATGGCCGTCAGAGAATGCCCTTGCGCGGTGATAAACGGATTCAACCCTTGCGCCAGCAAGACGAATACGGTGCCGAACGAATAGATTTTCAGATACGATGCGGCAAAGCGTACGGCGCTCTGCGGGCAACCGAACAGTACTACGATTTGTTTGGCAAAAACGAATGTAACGATACCGAGGCCTATGCCTATGGCGAGAAGCAGTACAAAGGAGGTGTTAAAGATTTTGTCGGCCTCTTCCCGGTTGTCTTCGCCGAGTCGTATGCTTGCTCTCGGAGCGCCGCCCAACCCGACCAAATTCGCAAACGCTTGTATAATCAAAGTGATGGGCAGGACGATTCCCAGCGCCGCCAGCGCATCCATACCCGCGTCGCCGATTTTTGCCACGAACATTCGGTCTACGATATTATATAAAAATGTGATCAGTTGCGCAATGACGGCAGGGATCGTCAGCTTGAAAACCAGCGGCAATATTTTGCCCGTACCCAATTGCTCCGTAGTGTTTTGCATAGAAGAGTCGTTGTTCCGCCCTTGATTTCTATGAATGTGTTCCGAACAAATTATAGCACAGTGTCCGCACGAAAATCAAACAAAAAGCTTTGCTATCCAAAACAGATTATGCTTTACAAAATTTTAACGATTGTCTTACAAAACGCAAACGTAATTTTAGCAAAACGCAAACTTTTGTTGTGTAGACTGTAGGCACAGAACAACGGGAGAAGTGCAATGAACGCAGTGGAAATCAGAAATCTATCCAAAAGTTTTCGCGGGATGTATGCGGTGGACAATCTTTCTATGACCGTTCCCGTAGGCGCGATCTACGGCTTTATCGGCGAAAACGGGAGCGGCAAATCTACCACCGAAAAACTTATTTGCGGACATCTTGTGCCCGACAAAGGGGAAATCAAGCTGTTTGGCAAGGACTTTACGGACGCGGGCGTTCGCGCTCGTGTGGGCGCGCTCATAGAAAGCGCGGGGTGTTTTCCCAATTCGAGCGTGTGGGCAAACCTTATGATGCAGGCATTGAACTTGGGGTTGCCTAACCGTGCGGAAGAAATAAACCGCGTACTGAAAATCGTGCGTATGGAAGATAACGCGGCGTTAAAATTCAAAAGCTGCTCGCTCGGAATGAAACAGCGTATCGGCATCGCAATGGCGCTGCTCGGCGATCCTGCGCTTCTTATTTTGGACGAACCTATTAACGGACTCGATACCGACGGTATGCGTATTATGCGCGAGATTCTTGTGGATATCACGCAGAATCTGGGTTGTACCGTTCTTATTTCTTCGCATATCCTGGGCGAACTCGAGAAGATTGCCACGCACTACGGCATACTCCGGCAGGGGAAAATGATCCGAGAGATTTCCGCCCGAGAAATGGACGCAAGGGCAAAAGTGTTTGTATCGCTTAGAACGAAGGATATGCAAGGCGCCGTAAAGGTTCTGCAAAAGAAATTCGCGGGTGTGCGCTTCGAGGACGAATACATCCGGGTTTACGACGCGGACGATACGGAAGGACTCGTACGGTATCTCTTGGCAAACGGCCACGTCGTTTCGGAAGTCAAAGAGAATAAGATCGGGCTTGCGGAATACTATATCGAGCTTATGTCGGAGAAGGAGGAAGCGTAAATGGAAAATATACGTCAAGTAACGTTTGCACAACCGAGCTTTTTCAAAAGGATCAAAGGGATGCTCGGCGTAGATTTTTACCGACTTTTTCATACGCCGCTACTCTATATCTTTCTTGTGATAGCCGCACTGATTCCCGCGCTTGTATCTATGGGCGGCGAAGGAGAAGCGACGGGGATGTTCACCAATGTTTGGCAGATTATCGCCGCAAACAACCCGCTGTACGTCATAAGCGATATGGGGGAATACGCCAACATGAATATGGTATTTATCTTCGGCGGTATTATGGTTTCCATATTCATCGGTCACGACTATAAGAGCGGCTACGTAAAGCAGCTCTTTACCACGCACGCTAAAAAGCAGGACTATATGATTTCCAAAACCTTGCTCGGCGCGTTTTCTATGGCATGTATGTGCGTAACGTATCTGATAGGCGGTGTGCTTTCGGGCGCGTTTACGGGATTGCCGTTTGCCGTAAACGCAGGCTCTTTGCTCTGCGCTATCGTCGGAAAAATGATCATGAGCTTGGGTTGGGCAAGTCTCTATACGTTTATCAACATTATTTTCCGCTCGAAGTTCGGTATTTCCATTGCGCTATGTTTCGTCCTCGGCACGGGGATTCCCGTTGTCGGCGCGGCGGCGCTTATCGGCAACACGCCTGCGCTCAATATCTTCCTATACGGATCGTCGGTATACGCCTGCCTTTCGGCCAATTTCGTTTCGGTTATTGTTTGTCTTGCTTGCTCGGGGGTTTGGGCGGTTATCTATAACGTACTTGGTACGCTTACCTTAAATAAGCGCGACGTATATTGAGGTGCAAAATGAACGCAATAGAAATAAGAAATCTCACAAAGAACTTCGGTCAAAAGCAAGCGCTTAGCGGACTGAACATGACCGTTCCCGTCGGCGCGATATACGGCTTTATCGGCGAGAACGGGTCGGGAAAATCCACCACGGAAAAGATCCTATGCGGATTGCTTGTTCCGAACGGCGGCAGTATCAGACTGTTCGGAAGGGACTATAAGGACGCCGACGTCAGAGCGAAAATCGGTGTGCTTATCGAACAGCCCGGTTGCTTTCCCAACTACAGCATATGGAACAATATGATGTTGCAAGCCGCCAATCTGGGGATCCAAAACGCAAAAGCAGAAATCGCAAAGGTACTTAAGCTTGTGCGTATGGAAGGTGCGGCCGGTAATAAATTCAAAAACTGTTCGCTCGGCATGAAACAGCGCATCGGTATAGCGTTTGCGCTTCTCGGCAATCCGGAGTTGCTTGTTCTCGACGAACCGATCAACGGACTCGATGCCGACGGTATGCGCATTATGCGCGACGTGCTCCGAGACGTAACCCGTAATTACGGTTGTACCGTCGTGATATCGTCGCATATCCTGGGCGAGCTGGAGAAGATCGCCACGCACTACGGAATCGTGCGCGGCGGCAAAATGATCGCCGAAATGACCGCCGAGGAACTGAATGCGAACTGCCGAACTTACATTGCGCTGAAAACGAAAAATACGGAAGAGGCGCAAGCATTGCTGGAGCGTAAGTTTGCCCGTGTGGAAAAGGATGCAAGCGAATATATCCGCATATACGACACGGTGAAAGCCGAAGACATGGTGGCTTATTTGTATAACGAACTTGATATTGCCGTTACCGAAATCAGAACGGATAAGGTGGGTTTGGAAGAATACTATATCGATTTGATGAAGGAGGGGAGATAAATGGAAGCGAAATTCGAAAAAACAACTTTTGGGCAAAGACTGCAAAGTATGCTGAAAGTGGACTTTCGGAGAATGTTTACCATGCCGCTCGTTTACGTTATGGCGGGGATCTGCTTCGCGCTTCCCGTACTCATATTGGTAATGACTACCGTGACGGGCGGCGCGGCCGATGCGGAAACGGGAGCGGAAGCAATGGGGACGTTTACCAACGTTTGGCAATCCGTCGGCAGTGTGCGCGGTACGGCGATGGCGATGGACTTGACGGGCATGTGCAATATCAATATGTTGTACTTTTTGGTTGCCGTTTTCGTTTGCGTTTTCGTTGCCGAAGATTTTAAGAGCGGATACGCAAAGAATCTGTTTAAAGTCAATTACCTTAGGCATAAACATTGATCCTATGTGCAAACGCATTTTAATAGACATTTGTAAGGCGAAAAATATTGAATGTTTTGAACTAAATTTAAGTAAGGAAGATTTTAATATTTATAGAGACAAAATCGAATTAGATAATGTCGTATTTGATTTAAGTACTGAATTGCATTACATAGAGTTATTAGCCAAAGAAATGATTGGCTTTGATGAAAAACTCAAAGAAGCAACAGATAAATTTCAAACGGCTATCGAGCAAAATAGCTTTGATATTAATGCTACAAGATTAATTTTAGATAAAATAATTGAGTTCATTACAAATTCATATTTTTTAAAACTTTCTTGTAACCGAATTTGCAATAATGTCGCTGATGTCGAAAAAGAAATAAATGAAGAAACAATTAATTCCATTTCACAAATTGAAAAACTAAATTCTGAAATCAAAACAATCGATGAGACTTTTACAGAGGGAATATTAGGTTTAATGATAAACGGACATATAAACTTCTATGAATACAAATCTTTAATAGAGCAAATCGAAATAATGAAAAATCTTACGGAAAATTTTGAATCTGTTGCTTGGCACAACTATTTAATTAAATAGTTAAACGAGCCTAAAACAAACTGTTTTAGGCTCGTTTTGGCGGAAAGTGAGGGATTCGAACCCCCGGAAGCTCTCACTTCAACGGTTTTCAA